>JANMJU010000011.1:0-6764 GCA_031371545.1 Chitinophagaceae bacterium | reverse complement strand
TCTTCTCCAAATACATCATCACCGGTTTTGGCAGTAAACATAGCTTCCAGCATGGCTGCCGATGGTTGGGTTACGGTATCTGAACGTAAATCGGTTATCATGGTACAAATGTAGCAAGATAGCTTTAGGACAAAATGAATTATTCAATCTTTTGGTAAATGCCCTTCCATTTGCATCACTGTAATGTAATTTATTGCGGTTTTATCTAATTTTTCTGGTCTTTTTTGGCTATCGCTATGAAATGCAAGATGGAGGGTGTACATTTGCAGCCAGTTTTTTAAGGAATTTAGGTGTACTGAGTTTTTTTTGCAACATTTTCCTTTCTGATACTGTCTTGTTAAACAGAAACCTGAAACCCATTATATTTCCGAACTTAAACAACGCAAATGAGGCAATTAAAAATAGCAACGCAGATTACCAACCGTGACTCACAGGCGGTGGAAAAATACCTGCAGGAAATTTCTAAAATCTCAATGATAACCCCTGAAGAGGAAACCATTTTAGCGCAAAAAATTAAAATGAATGATCAGCGGGCTTTGGACAAACTGGTGCAGGCCAATCTGCGTTTTGTGGTGTCGGTAGCCAAGCAATACCAGCACCAGGGTCTTTCTTTAAGTGATCTGATCAATGAAGGTAACCTGGGTTTGATAAAAGCTGCCCAGCGTTTTGATGAAACAAAAGGTTTTAAATTTATTTCTTATGCTGTTTGGTGGATCCGTCAGTCTATTCTGCAGGCTTTGGCTGAGCAGGGCAGGTTGGTACGGTTACCACAAAACAAAATCGGTACTTACAATAAAGCCAACAAAGCTTACATGGCTTTTGAACAGGAGCATGAAAGGGAGCCTTCTACAGAAGAACTGGCAGAGCTGCTGGAAATGAGTGAAACAGAGATCAATAATATTTTCCAAAGCAATACCCGCCACTCTTCACTGGATGCACCTGTGCATGAAGCAGAGGATGTAGCAATGGGAGATTTATTAAAAGGTGCCAGCGAAACAGATGAAGATGTAATGCATGATTCATTGAGGAATGAAATACGCAGGGTATTAAAATCACTAAGCCCGAGAGAAGCAGAAATAGTAAATGCATATTTTGGTTTGGATGGAGAGAATGGTGTAACCATTGAACAGATCGGGCAAAAATATGATTTAACAAAAGAACGTATCCGCCAGATAAAAGAAAGAGCCATTAAGCGTTTGCAAAAAGCAAGATACAGCGGCGCTTTAAAAGCATATTTAGGATAAAATATTTTGAATGTAAGTAAGGTACTCCCCCGGTGATTTTTCATCGGGGATTTTTTTTTATGAGGATTGTTATGATTTGTATGATTGATATGATTTAGATAGCCATTAGAACTATCGGGATTATTTTTTGTTGCTTATACAGTAATTTTACATCATGAAGAAAATAGTTGGTGGTTTATTCTTATCATGTACCTTATTTAGTTGCGAAAAGGATATCAATTTTGATTTAAAAGAATCGGCTGATGTACTGGTGGTGGATGCCAATATTGAAAACGGGCAGCCGCCAATGGTAGTGCTTACAAAAAGCCTAAATTATTTCAGCAGTATCAGTACAGCTGTGCTGTCCAATACATTTGTGCATGATGCCGAGGTTACCATTTCTAACGGCACTCTTACGCACCAGTTGAAAGAATACAGTTATTCACCTTTTGCTGGAATCAATCTTTTCTATTATGGTATCGACTCTGGTAATTTGGCCACTGCCTTTACCGGTGAGTTTAATAAAGCCTATTCATTAAAAATTATTGCTTCACAAAAGGAATACAATGCCAGCACTACGATTCCTATTCTTGCAAAAAAACCAGATTCATTGTGGTGGAGGAAAGCGCCGTTTCAAACAGAAGATACCACCCGGATTATATTGATGATTAAAGCTACTGATCCGCCGGGACTGGGTAATTATGTACGGTATTTTACAAAGAAAAATTCAGCGCCATTTTTGCCTGGAGAAAATTCTGTATTTGATGATCAGGTAATAGACGGCAGCACTTATGAGCTGCAGGTACAGCCGGGCATTGACAGGAACAACCCGGTACCGCAGGATAAAAATTTCTTTAACCGTGGCGATACCATTACTTTCAAATTATGCAATATTGATAAATCCACTTATTCATTTTGGAACACCTGGGAATTTGCATATCAAAGTATCGGCAATCCTTTTGCCCAACCGGGAAAAGTGATTGGCAATATCAGCAATGGAGCCCTGGGGGCTTTCTATGGCTATGCCGCATTTTATAAAACCATCATAGTGCCACGATAAAACCTTTTTAATTTATCTTTCAATTTTAAACGATTCAGCATTATCGGCAGAATTTGTTTTATTGTTTAACACAAACGTTAATAAAAAATTTCAGTCCTTTCTTCAAGATCAGATTGCTTAATTTCGCCACACAAAAATTACCAGGAACAGATATGGAAAACAGCGCAGCAGAAAAAGTACATTGTTTAATAATAGGATCGGGGCCGGCGGGTTATACAGCAGCTATTTATGCCAGCAGGGCAGGGCTTAACCCCGTTTTATACCAGGGTATACAGCCCGGCGGACAGTTGACCATTACAACAGAAGTAGAAAATTATCCTGGCTATCCCGATGGTATCCAGGGGCCGGATATGATGCTCCATTTTGAAAACCAGGCAAAGCGGATGGGGACAGATATCAGGTATGGACTAGCCACAAAAGTTGATTTTTCAACAAGGCCATACAAGGTAGAAATAGATGAAGAAAAATGGATAGAGACAGATGCCGTAATTATTTCAACAGGAGCATCAGCCAAATGGCTGGGACTGGAAAGTGAGCAAAGATTAAACGGTTACGGTGTAAGTGCCTGTGCAGTTTGTGATGGTTTTTTCTTTAAAGGAAAAGAAGTGGCAATCGTAGGTGCAGGAGATACAGCTGCTGAAGAAGCTTTGTATTTATCTAAAATTTGCAGCCATGTACACATGATTGTGAGGAGGGGAGAAATGAGGGCCAGCAAGATCATGCAGCAACGGGTAATTGATACAAAAAATATTACGATTTACTGGCACAGTGAAACGGATGAAATATTGGGAGATAAAAAAGTAGAAGCGGTAAGAATAAAAAATAATGAGACAGGTGAAAAAATAGAATTACCGGTCAGCGCTTTTTTTGTTGCCATCGGCCATCAGCCCAACAGCGATATTTTTAAAGGCTGGCTGGACATGGATGAAGCAGGCTACATTAAAACTATTCCCGGCAGCAGCAAAACAAATATGGAAGCTGTCTTTGCATCAGGCGATGTGCAGGATAAAATTTACCGCCAGGCTGTAACCGCTGCAGGCAGTGGCTGTATGGCAGCGCTGGATGCAGAAAGGTATTTAAGTGAAAAAGGACTTCATTAACATTAATACTTTTACCAGTAATCAATAATTACTGATTCAATGCCGCTTTAGATAAGATTGGAAAATTGAAAAAATATTCAATACTCAATCCTCAACAATCAATTTTCAATGAAAATACATCTGCGTTTTCATATTGAGTATTGAGCATAGTAAGTTGATCATTGAATATTTTAATCTTAACTAAACGACATTAATTATTCACCATTGATAATTGACAATTAACAATTAACCATGCTTACCATACATCTCCACAACCTTAAGTTTTTTGCGTATCATGGTTTGTATGAAGAAGAAAAAAAGACAGGCAATAATTTTGAAATGGATGTGGATGTGGTGGCAGATATTCCCGGAGCCATTACAAAGCTGGAGCAAACGGTGGATTATGCAGTAGTATATCAAATTATCGAAAGCAGGATGAAACAGCCAACAGCCCTGCTTGAAACACTGGTACAGGATCTTGCCGATAAAATACAGGAGCATGACAGCAGGATAAAATCAGTGAGCATCAGCATTAAAAAATTATCAGTGCCCATTAAGAATTTCAATGGTATTGTTGGCGTCTCTTTTAAAAAGGAATATTAAACTATGAAAGCTTTTCTCTCCTGTTTGTTCTCTTTGTTACTCACACTCCCTTGTTTGGCACAGGATGCAGCATCCATCATTAAAGAAGCAGACAGGCTGGAAGCAGCCATGAATGAAAAAGGGGCTTTTGAAAAATTTGAAGCAGCACTCGAACTGCATCCCCTAAACATTTATGCATTGAACAAATGCAGCGAACTCTGCAGCCGCATTGGCAAACGGGAATCTACAGAAAAGAGAAGGGGATTTTATTATGAAGCTGCTAAAACCTATGCCGGCATTGCATTACGCATTAATCCAAATAATTCTGAAGCCAACTGTGTGATGGCCATTGCCCTTGGCCGTACCTCATTGGAAAAAAGCGGTAAAGAGAAAATCACTGCAGCAAAAGAAATAAAAAAGTATGTTGACCTTGCCATTAAAAATGATCCGCTTAACTATAAAGCCTGGCATGTGCTGGGCAGGTGGCATTACGAAATCAGCAATCTGAATATGATTGAAAAGGCGGCAGTAAAACTGTTGTTTGGTGGCCTGCCAAAAGCATCCATGAAAGAATCTATTGCTGCATTTGAAAAAGCAAAAACCCTTGCCGGTGGATTTATTTTAAACAATTATGAAATGGCAAGGGCATACAAAAAAAATGGACAGAAAGATAAAGCCATCAGCATCCTGAATGCCATGCTGCTGCTGCCAAACAAAACAGAAGACGACGAAACCATTAAAGCAGACGGAAGAAAATTGTTAAAAGAATGGAAATAACAGGCAGGCATTTGTGCTGCAAATGTTTTCAAGTATCTTCGACAGCTAAAGGCATTCTATGTATAAAAAGTTATTGGTAGTTTCTTCTTTACTTTTTTCGATTGCATCACTCTCCGCTCAAATTGCAGATTCTTTCGACACAAAATATATTGCTAAAAACCTGTTCTCCCCGTTGTTTTATCCAACCGGTGGCACCATTACCAGGAGCGCTGATGGCAGTCCCAATATTGGCTACTGGCAAAACAGAGCCGATTATCAAATCACGGCTTCACTCAATGATATTACGAATGAAATAAAGGGTATAGTTATTATCACTTATAAAAACAATAGCCCACACAGCCTGCCTTTTTTATGGCTGCAGCTGGATCAGAATTTATTCAACAAAGAAAGCCGTGGACAGGCCCGTATGCCGGTGGACAGCCGCAGCCGTTATGGAGATTCCAAATCTGAGTTTAATGGAGGCTATAAAATAAGTTCTGTAAAGCTGGATGATAATGCAGCCGACTTTTTAATTACCGATACCCGGATGCAGGTGAGATTAAAAACGCCATTGAAACCCGGTGGCGATGTTACAAAAATCAGTATTGAATATTCTTTTATATTACCTGAATATGGTGCAGACCGCTGTGGTATTTTACCAACAGTGAATGGAAATATTTATGCAGTGGCGCAATGGTATCCCCGGATGTGTGTGTATGACGATGTCCAGGGATGGAACACTTTACCCTACTTAGGCCCCAGTGAGTTTTACCTGGAGTATGGTGATTTTGATGTTACCATTACTGCCCCGGCATCTCACATTGTGGTGGGCAGCGGCGAATTGCTCAATCCGGCAGAAGTATTGACAGCAAAGCAACTGGAGCGGTGGGAAGATGCAAAGAAAAGTAATAAGACGGTTGTTATCCGTTCTGAAAAAGAAGTGACTGATCCTGCATCAAGGCCAAATGCGGCTGGCCTGAGCTGGCATTATAAAATCAGCAATGCCCGTGATGTGGCATGGGCTTCGTCCAAATCATTTATCTGGGATGCGGCAAAAATTAATTTGCCCAGCGGCAAAACTGCACTAGCCATGAGTGTGTACCCGGCAGAAAGTAAAAGTGCAGCAGGGTGGAGCAGGGCTACTGAATACACTAAGGGCAGCATTGAAAATTACAGCAGGCGTTGGTTCGAATATCCTTACCCGGTAGCTACCAATGTGGCAGGTAATATTGGAGGGATGGAATATCCCGGTATTGTTTTTTGCGGATACAAAGCACAGAACGACCAGTTGTTTGGTGTTACCGATCATGAGTTTGGGCATACCTGGTTCCCGATGATTGTGGGCAGCAACGAAAGAAAATATGGCTGGATGGATGAAGGCTTTAATACATTCATCAACTCCCTGGCTGACGATGATTTTAATAATGGCGAATATAAAAACCCGGCGGCCAATATGGAGCAGATGGCGGGATATATGTTTGGCCCAAACAGCGAAGCCATCATGAGTACGCCGGATGCAATGAAGGAAAGTAATATCAGCGTAGCATTGTATTATAAACCTGGCTATGGATTAGAATTGCTGCGGAATGAAATTATAGGCCCGGTTCGTTTTGATTATGCGTTTAAAAATTACATTCAGCAATGGGCTTACAAACATCCAACCCCATGGGATTTTTTTAAAGCAATGGACAACGCCTCAGGTGAAGACCTTAGCTGGTTTTGGAAAGCTTGGTTTGTAGAAAACTACCGCTTGGATCAAGCAATACTTTCCGTGACTTATGAAAATGATAATCCGGCAGAAGGTGCATTGGTTACCATTGCCAACCTCGACCAAATGGCCATGCCGGTGATTGTAGCATACGAAACTGTAAAAGGTAAAAAAGGCAGAATAAAAATACCGGTTGAAATATGGAACAATACTGCATCATGGAAACAAAGGCTGCCAACCAAAGAGAAGTTAAGTAAAGTGGTGATAGACCCAGACAAAATTTTTCCTGATATGAATTTTGAAAATAATCGGTGGAGTGGAAAATAGAAAATTGATCGGGTAGTTATTTAGAAATA
>JANMJU010000186.1:0-1672 GCA_031371545.1 Chitinophagaceae bacterium | reverse complement strand
CGATTCAAAACCCCGTACAGGTGATTGCTCGGCATATTGTGTTGTTCCTTTACTGAATAAAGTTATTTGAGTACCAAAGCCGGAAAGATTTTTGGAGGAACCTTTCAGCTGAACAGCCAGGAAATTTTGTACACTGTCAGTAACAGATTTTCTTAATTCATTTTTCCACACAAATGCTTCCTGGTTGATATTATTTACCACCAAATCAAGATCGCCATCGTTATCCAGATCGGCATAGGCAGCGCCATTGGAGATAGATGGAATGGAGAGGCCGGTTTGTTTTGTTGTGTTGGTAAAACGCAGATCGCCATTGTTATGAAAAAAATAATTGTCCATTTTTATACTGCCAAACTGGTCAATATTTTTTCGCAATGATGCAGTAGTATGCTGATCCATTTTTTTTTCTGCATCGCCAGCACCAAAAGTATAATTATTGGTATTTGTTTCTCCATTTCTAAAAGCGGCATAATCATTATTGGTCATGTCTTTTCCCAAACCGTTGGTAACATGAATATCTTTCCAGCCATCATTATCAAAGTCGGCCATTAAAATACTCCAGCTCCAGTCTGTTTCAAACATACCTGCCAGCTCTCCTATCTCACTGTAAAAAGGCTGAGTTTTATTATTTATTTTTCGGTTGCCATTATTCAATTGCAGCATGTTTCGCATGAAGGATGGTTCATAACCAAAGCGCTGCTGCATGTCATATTTTTCCTGCGTAGCAGCACTGAACATCATTTTCTTTCGCTCATTTGTTTCGGGCAGCATGTCCACCACTGCAAGATCCGGCAGTCCGTCATTATTAATGTCTGCTGCATCAACACCCATGCTGTTATAGCTTTGGTGCCTTACTGATGTTGCAATCACATTGGAGAAAGTTCCGTTTTTATTATTGAGCCAAAGCAGGTCGTTGCCAATATAATCATTGGCTACATAAATATCCGGCCAGTTGTCATTGTTTACATCTGTAATCACTAAACCCAATCCATACCCATCTTCTTTTATTCCTGCTTCTTTTGAAACATCATAAAACACAGGATGGGGCTGGCCTGCAGGAACTCCGTCGTTCCTGTATAATTTATCTTCGGCGGGAGAATTGCCGCTGGTATCTTTTGGCTGAAGGTTATTTGCAGTGTGGCTGTACAAGCGATGATTGAGCAGGTACATATCCAAATCACCATCTTTATCATAATCAAAAAAAGCAGCCTGTGTGGCATAGCCGGTATCTGCTAAACCATATTCCTGTGCCTGCTCAGTAAAATGAAGTTTACCATCATTGATAAACAATAAATTTTTTCTTTTGTCTGCATCTGTTGAGTGAGAAACACAAACATAAATGTCATCAAAGCCATCATTGTTAATATCAACAACGGTTACCCCGGTACACCAGTTCTTTGTTTGAAGGCCTGCTTTTTCAGTAATATCTTCAAATTTAAAACTCCCTTTGTTGATGTATAGTTTACTGCTGACCATGCTGCCGCAAAAAAATACATCCTGTAAACCATCATTATTAAAATCCCCTATTCCAACTCCTGAACCATTGTACATGTATTCATTGGCAAATACATTCATGGAATCGTTTTCTGTGATGGCATTGTTGAAACTGATATTGGTTTCATCAGCATTCATTTGTGTAAAATGAAATGCGCCTGTAGTGAGATTGTTATTTTTA
>JANMJU010000170.1:0-8115 GCA_031371545.1 Chitinophagaceae bacterium | reverse complement strand
GTTTAGTTACAATTTTATTTACTTCCAGTGTAAGATTATTGGTGGCCCTTGCAGCAGGTAGTGTTGCCGACTGTGTGCTGAAATAAGCGCCAAACGGGCATCCACGCCAGCAACGGTTGCGGTACTGGCAGTTGGTACGATTGTTATGCGGCTCTGTAATATTAGCACTTCTGCCAATAAACATGTGGCGCTTGCCATTGTAATGTGTTTTTAATTTTGCGGCTATATTTTTTTCCACTACGTTCATTTCCATGCCCGGCATGTACTCGCCATCTGGCAACACATCCAGTCCTTCTTTAGTGCCCTGTATGCCGGCAAATTTTTCTGCGTAGCTATACCAGGGTGCTATTTCATCATAGCGTATCGGCCAGTCAACACCAATACCTTCTTTTGCATTGGCTTCAAAATCCCATTTGTTCAGGCGGTAACTTTGCCTGCCCCAAAGCAGCGAACGGCCACCTAAATGGTAACCCCGGTACCAGTCCATTCTTTTCACTTCGGTGTAGGGGCTTTCTTTTTCATTGGCCCACATACCAAACGTAGATTCATTGAGTGGGTAGTCTCTTTTCAACACAGGATAATCTGCTTTCATTTGCTGTGTAGCCGTATCCCGGTGAGGAAAATCCCACACATCTTTGCTGGCATTTACATAATCTTTTACATGGTCAATATTTCGGCCACGTTCCAGCATAAGCACTTTTAGTCCTTTCTCTGTTAATTCTTTTGCGGCCCATCCTCCGCTGATTCCGGAGCCAATTACAATGGCATCGTAAGTATTGTTTTCAGGCATGATGAAAATTTATTTTAGTTTATAATTTTTATTTTTTTGCAGCCGGCAGCATCACTTTTATCAACATCGTTGTGTCACTCACTTGTACGGCATAACAATGTGGAACTTTGTACACAATATCGAAGCCAACATTTCTTGCCCCACCTCCCTCCACCTCTCCAAAAGATAGGCGGAGGTACTTCGTCTCTGTTCCAAACATTTTATCTTATACATTTTCATTTGTTCTTTACTCATCAATAACTCAAAAGCCAATCATACAAATCATATCAATCATACCAAATCCCCGTCAAACATCACACCTTCTCACTCCATCTTTCAGCGCTGCAATTTTTTCCTTATCAGTTTTTCCGGTAGGGATAAACTCCTGTGCCAAATATCCTTTGAACCCGGTATCAACAATTGCTTTAACAATGGCCGGATAATACAACTCCTGCGATTCATTGATTTCATGCCTGCCCGGCACACCTGCTGTATGATAATGTCCAAAGTACTTGTGGTGATCCTGTATGGTTCTTATTACATCGCCTTCATTGATCTGCATGTGATAAATATCGTACAGCAATTTAAAATTTTCTGAACCCAGCCGCTTACACAATTCTATTCCCCAGGCACTTTTATCAGCCATATAATCGGGATGATTTATTTTGCTGTTGAATAATTCCATCTGCACCACAATTCCATTCTTCTCTGCCAGCGGCAAAAATTTTTGCAGCCCTTCCACGCAATTTTTTAATCCTGTTTCATCATCCATGCCATTTCTGTTTCCACTAAAGCAAATAAGATTTTTGTATCCTGCTTTTACCATTAATGGAATCACTTCGAGATAATCTTTTACCAATTGCTCATGAAACTGGGTATGATTAAACCCTTCTGTTAAACTTACTTTGCCTGCTGTGTAACACATGCTGCTGTAAATACCGTATTGCTGAGCAACCGGCCACTCTTTTGGAGTAAGTAAATCAATAGCAGAAAATCCAATTTTTTTTACCACCTCACATAATTTTTCCAGTGGAAAAAATTCATACGTCCAGCGGCAAACAGAATGGTTAACATTGCCTTTCAGCTTCATGTCATTATTATTATTACTGTAATCAAAAGCAGATAAAGCAGCAAGTGATCCCAATGCCATTGATCCTCCTGCAATGTTTTTTATTACGTCTCTGCGGTTTGTTTTTTTCATGTCAGCAACAATATTAATTATTGTATTACAGCCTGTTTCTTTTCATCTTTAAATGCTCCTGCAAAAATGAGGAACACTACCAATGCAATACCCGAAGGAATAAGCCAGATCATTTTGTAATCAAACACATTTTCTGCAGTTTTATAATGATCGGTGATGATGCCTGCCACCCAAAAACCTATCAGCATTCCAATACCATAAGTAGCCAGTGTAATGAGCCCCTGTGCAGCACTTTTAAATTTTTCACCGGCTTTGGAGTTGGTATAAATTTGACCCGACACAAAAAAGAAATCATAACACACACCATGCAGGGCTATGCCCGTAAGCAACATAAAACTCAGCGGCCCTGCATTGCCATAAGCAAACAAAGCATACCGCACCGCCCATGCCAGCATACCTACTAAGATGGTTTTTTTAAACCCATATTTTGAAAAAAATACCGGGAGCAACAACAAAAACAATACTTCTGAAATTTGCCCGATGGTCATTTTACCTGTTGGGTTATCCATGCCAATATTTGATAAAAAGGCATTGGCATTTTGATAATAAAAAGCAAGCGGAATACAAATCAATATAGAAGAGGCAAAGAAGATGGCAAAGTTTTTATCCTTCAATAATTTCAATGCATTCAGGCCGAGCATTTCGCTGACACTTACTTTTTCACCGGTACTTTTTTTAGGAGGTGTTTTAGGTAATGTAAAACTAAATATGCCAAGCGCCAATGATGCTATGGATGCCATCAGGAAGGTGTTTTTTAAAAGCCCTTTCGTAGTATTTTCCTGTGAGTCCCAATGAAAAAGATAACTGATGGCAAGCCCGGCTATGATCCATCCCAATGTGCCGAATACCCGGATGGAAGAAAATTCTTTCTCCGGGTCGCCCATTTGATTAAATGCCACTGAATTTACCAATGCCAGCGTAGGCATATATACAATCATATAGGTTAATACATAAGGATAAAATGAAGCCATGCCATCTGCTTTATACATTTGGTACATAACAATTGCGCCGATGATATGCAGCACTCCCAAAATTTTCTCTGCATTAAAATACCGGTCGGCAATTAACCCAATAATAAACGGTGCAATGATGGCACCCCAGGATTGGGTAGAAAAAACACTAGCAGTTTCTGTTCCGGAAGCATGGAGATTGTTATTAAGAAAAGTACCCAGGGTTACAAACCAGCCTCCCCAAATAAAAAAATTAAGGAACATCATTAAACTCAATTGAAACCGGATGGAACTTTTCATATAACAGTAAAGGTTTGTTTTGCAATCGTAAATGGAAATCTAAATGTAAATTTTTATTCTTTCATTTATCAAGGTTGCACAAATTATTTTTAGAAATTGTTCAATAAAAGTCTAACAAACGTTTGCGGCTTTAATCATAAGATAAAAAAATATCAACTCAGTTTTTATAACCGGCGATTGACAAAAAAAATACGTCCGTAAAGAAATCTTATTCGTAAACTTGTTAAAAATTTCCTCCTCAAAAAAACTTGCTGAACAGATATGAAAAGAAAATTACGCATGGGTATGATCGGCGGCGGCAAAGATGCCTTCATCGGCGCTATACACCGGCTGGCATTTAACATGGATGGTTTGGTAGAAATGGTTTGTGGTGCATTAAGCATCAACCCTGCTGTAGCCAAAGAATCTGGTGAAGCATTGTTTCTATCGCCTGACAGGATTTACCTGAATTATGAAGAAATGCTGGAGAAGGAAAGCCAGCTGCCTGCTGATGTACGGATGGATTTTGTAACGATCGTTACACCCAACTTTGCCCACTTTGCCCCGGCCAAAATGGCTTTGCAAAAAGGCTTTCATGTGGTGATAGAAAAACCCATCACTTTTAATTTAGCAGAAGCATTGGAATTAAAACAGTTGGTGGAGCAAACAGGTTTGCTGCTTTGCCTCACTCATACCTACTCCGGCTACCCGATGGTAAAACAGGCAAAGGCGATGATTAAAGACGGGGTATTGGGCAACGTTAGAAAGGTGTGGGTAGAGTATCCGCAGGGATGGCTGAGCAAACTGAGTGAGAGAGAAGGCAATGCACAGGCAGCATGGCGTACCGATCCTACCAAGAGCGGCAAAGCCGGCAGCATGGGAGATATTGGAACCCATGCAGCACAGCTTGCAGAATATGTAAGCGGATTAAAAATCACTCACCTCTGTGCCGACCTGAATATAATGGTGGCAGGCAGGGCGATGGATGATGATGGTAATGTGTTATTGAAATTTGATAATGGTGCAGCAGGTGTATTGATGGCATCGCAGGTGGCAGCTGGTGAAGAGAACGCTTTGAAGATAAGAGTGTATGGAGAAAAAGGCGGATTAGAATGGGCGCAGATGGAACCCAATACCTTACTGGTAAAATGGCTGGATGCTCCTGCACAAATATTGAGGGCAGGCAGTAATTATGGCGATCGTTTATCGAGTTATGCTACACATAACTGCCGCACACCGGGTGGCCATCCCGAAGGATATTTAGAAGCCTTCGCTAATATCTATAGAAATTTTTCTTTAACTCTGGCTGCAAGAATTGATGGCACTGCTGCACCAAAAGAGGCGGCTGATTTTCCCAGTGTGGAAGATGGTGTAAGGGGGATGACATTTATTGATACCGTCGTTGCTTCCGGACAGAGTGAGGTAAAGTGGACCCCCATCCCCTGAAGGGGGCAAGGCAAGCGTTCAAAAATTTGAAGTGATTGCTTAAAAGCAAGGTGATGGTATTATTGATGATTAAAGAGCAAACCAAGATGTGGAAGAGATACAGTTTATTTCAAGAGACAAAGCACCGTCCTTCTCCTTAAGGAGAAGGATAAGAGGGGGAGGTGAAATAGAGAAGATGCCAGAAATAATGTAGACAAGGTACAATAAAGATTTTCTGTACAAGAGTGCGACGCCAATGAAGCAGCACAATGTTTTACTGCCAGGTTCAAAAAATAAAAAAATAAAAACCAATGCAAACAATAAAAGGCCCCGGAATATTTTTAGCTCAATTTGCAGGTGACGAAGCTCCCTACAATTCTTTTGCAGCTATTTGCAAATGGGCGGCAGCAAAGGGTTTCGTGGGTGTGCAGCTACCATCCTGGGACAGCCGATTTATCAACCTGCAACTGGCTGCAGAAAGTAAAACCTATGCAGATGAATTGACTGGTATTGCTAAAGAAGCAGGCGTAGCCATTACAGAATTATCTACACATTTACAAGGACAGCTAGTGGCAGTACATCCGGCATACGACTCTTTATTTGATGGTTTTGCACCCGAAGCATTAAGAGGTAATCACAAAGCAAAAACAGCATGGGCCATTCAGCAATTGAAGTATGCAGCAAAGGCTTCTCAACATTTAGGATTAACGGCACACCCAACTTTTAGTGGTGCATTGTTGTGGCATTTAGTGTATCCATGGCCGCAGCGCCCTGCAGGTTTGGTAGAAACGGGTTTTACAGAACTGGCCAACCGCTGGCTGCCCATCTTAAATTATTTTGATGAATGCGGTGTGGATATTTGTTATGAAATTCATCCGGGAGAAGACCTGCATGATGGCGCTTCTTATGAATTATTTTTAGAAAAAGTAAACAACCATCCGAGGGCTTGCCTGTTATATGATCCATCTCACTTTGTGCTGCAGCACCTGGATTATTTAGCTTACATTGATATTTATCATGAACGCATCAAAGCATTTCATGTAAAAGATGCTGAGCTGAATCCAACAGGAAGGCAGGGGGTGTATGGCGGTTATCAAAGCTGGATAAACCGGGCCGGACGTTTCCGTTCGCTGGGTGACGGGCAGGTAGATTTTAAAACTATCTTTAGTAAATTAGCGCAATTCAATTACAAAGGCTGGGCTGTGCTGGAATGGGAATGTGCCATTAAAAATTCGGAAGATGGTGCTGCAGAAGGTGCCCCATTTATTAAGAACCATATTATTAAAGTAACGGAAAAAGCATTTGATGATTTTGCACAAACAAAAAGTGACGATGCATTTAACCGGCAATTATTGGGATTATAATTTTTCAACCATCAAACTATACTTTATTATGAAAAAAACAATTTTATGCTTTCTTCTAGCAGGAAGCCTGTATGCATGCAGCAGCAATGAAGGCGGCAACAAAAGCAGTGACACTTCTGCAGATAAAAAAGTGGAAACAAAAGATGTTTATGACGACCCTGCTTTTATTGCAGGCCGTGACCTGGTGACCAAATCAGACTGCTTGGGCTGTCATAAAATAGATGAAGCCTCTACCGGGCCGGCATACAGAAACATTGCCAATAAATATCCAAACAATGCAGCAACATTAGATACACTGGCTGCTAAAATAATCAAAGGCGGATCGGGCAACTGGGGAACAATACCGATGGCTGCACATCCGGGTATTTCTAACGAAGATGCACATGCCATGGCAAAATATGTTTTACTATTGAAAAAATAAAAATGAAACTACTACTAACGGTTGCAGCCACCCTGCTTTGCATCATGAGTTTTGCACAGCAAAAATCCAATACCCTTTCTGCAAAGGAAAAGAAAAAAGGATGGAAACTATTATTTGATGGAAAAACAACCAAAGGATGGCACAGTTTCAATAAAACAAATGCAGGGTCTGCATGGAAAGTAAAAGATGAGGAGCTTTATCTTGATACAACAATAAAAGATGGCTGGCAAACTGCTGAGGGCAAAGATTTAACCAGTGATAAGGTCTATTCAAACTTTGATTTAAAATTGGAATGGAAAATATCAAGAGCAGGAAACAGCGGTATTATATTTTTGGCACAGGAAGATGGCAAGCATCAAAATTCATGGGAAACAGGACCTGAAATGCAGATAGCAGACAATGAAGAAAATGAGGATGGACATGTTGTAAAGCACCAGGCTGGCGATTTGTATGCCCTTATTTCCTGTTCTCAAAAAAGAGTGAAGCCTGCCGGCGAATGGAACCGGGTGGAAATCATTTCACAAAATGGCAAGCTCACATTAATGGTAAACAAGGTAAAAGTTATTTCCACCACAATGTGGAATGAAGGCTGGAAAAAATTGATTGCGGGAAGCAGCTTTAAAGACATGCCTGACTTTGGAAAATTTCATTCAGGAAAAATTGCATTACAGGATCATGCCGCTGAGGTTGCCTTCAGGAATATTAAAATAAAAAAATTGTAATTATTTTTTTATTGCTCAACTTAATAGCGAACAGAAAAATGCCAATAAAATAGCAAACTGTTTTACTGCTAAAAAATTAATTAAAAAAATAAAACAAAACATAAAATGAAAAAACTACTAACAGTTGCCGCCACTTTTTTTTGCCTTCTGTCTTTTGCACAGCAAAAACCCAATACTCTTTCTGCAAAAGAAAAGAAAGACGGATGTAAATTATTATTTGACGGAAAAACCACAAAAGGCTGGCATACCTATAACAAGACAACCATCGGCGCTGCCTGGAAAGTAAATGATGGAATGCTTGCCCTGGATGCGTCAAATAAGTATGACAAAGACCCATCAGAGAAAGTAGATATGAAAATAGTTGATGCAGGTAATATTGTTACGGATGAAGAGTTTGATAATTTTCATTTGAAACTGGAATGGAAAATAGATACTGCCGGCAACAGTGGCATTTTATTTTATGTACATGAAGACCCAATTTATAATGAGCCTTATATAACTGGCCCCGAAATGCAGGTGCTGGATAATGAAAAACATGCAGATGGAAAACTATTCCGTCACCGTGCAGGAGATTTATATGACCTTATTAACTGCAGTAAAGAAACGGTGAAACCTGCACTTGAATGGAACCTTGCAGAAATTGTAAGCAAAAATGGCAAACTCGATTTATTCCTTAACGGAACGAAAGTAGTTTCTACTACACTGTGGAATAATAAGTGGAAAGAGATGGTGGCTAAAAGTAAATTCAAACAATGGCCAAGTTTTGGAATCTACAAAAAAGGAAAAATTTGTTTGCAGGATCATGACTGTGGGGTATGGTTTAGGAATATTAAAGTGAAAAAATTGTAACGCAGATACAGTCCATAATTTTTAATGCAGGAAAATAGTTTGATCGCTAAATCACCGGTTCATTATGAAAAATTTTATTGCTAAATATCTTTTTGCCATTCTTGTTGTTTCATGTTTCAATGCAACGGCTCAGAA
>JANMJU010000165.1:0-17529 GCA_031371545.1 Chitinophagaceae bacterium | reverse complement strand
AATCTTATTTTTACGAAACCTATTCCATCCATCACTTATTTACCATATTCATTCGGAAGTAATTTGATTGAAAAGGTGATGATTAATGGAGAATTCATTTAAGCAATTCCTGATTTTTGCCAGCACATTTTTTTGCATCTTTGTACCCTTCAATTTAATTATAGTTTAATACTCCAGTCACCCCTTTAGGGGATGGGGGCAAATTTTTATTATGCAGCAACTCATCGAATGTGTTCCCAACTTCTCCGAAGGAAATGATATAAATATCATCAGGCAAATAATAGATGAAATTGAAAAAATAGATGCTGTACGTTTACTGAATGTAGATCCCGGTAAAGCCACCAACAGAACAGTGGTAACATTTGTGGGTACGCCGGAAGCTGCCATAGATGCCGCTTTTATGGCAATTAAAAAAGCCGGGGAGCTGATTGACATGAGCAAGCACAAAGGTGAACATCCACGGATGGGGGCTATGGATGTTTGTCCGCTGATACCCATTGCCAACATCAGCATGGAAGAAACTGCAAAGTATGCACTGCAACTGGCAAAGAGAGTGGGAGAGGAATTGATGTTGCCAGTTTATTTGTACGAAGCTGCACAGCCGGATAAATCAAGAAGCAATCTTTCTGTTATTCGTGCTGGGGAGTATGAAGGCTTTGCAAAAAAAATTGTTCAGCCCGAATGGAAACCAGATTTTGGCCCAGCTGTATTTGATGCCAAACGTGGAGCTACAGTTATTGGGGCAAGAGACTTTTTAGTTGCTTACAATGTCAACCTCAACACAACCAGTACACGAAGAGCCAATGCCATTGCTTTTGATGTAAGGGAAGCAGGAAGGACAGTAACAGAAAATAGCAATAAAAAAAATATCCCCGGGTCATTAAAAAGTGTAAAAGCCATCGGCTGGTTTATTGAAGAATATGGAGTGGCACAAATTTCGATGAACCTCACCAATATCAATATAACCCCTGTGCACATTGCATTTGATGAGGTTTGCACAAAAGCAACCGAACGGGGTATCAGGGTTACCGGTAGTGAATTGGTTGGACTCATTCCATTAAAAGCAATGACCGATGCCGGTAAATATTTTCTACTAAAACAACAGCGCTCAACCGGTGTAAGTGAAAAAGAATTGATCAAGATTGCCATCAAATCAATGGGGCTGGATGAACTGGGTGCATTTAAACCGGAAGAAAGAATCATAGAATACCTGCTGGCGAATAAAGCAGACAGCAAATTAATAAACATGACTTTGTCTGCTTTTGCAGATGAAACAGCCAGTGAAAGCCCTGCACCAGGTGGTGGTTCTATTGCTGCTTATGTTGGTTCACTTGGCATTGCATTGGGTACCATGGTAGCCAATCTCAGCAGTCATAAAAAAGGTTGGGATGAACGCTGGAAAGAGTTTAGTGACTGGGCAGAAAAAGGGGAGCAGTGTAAAAATGAATTGGTGAAATTAGTGGATGCTGATACAAAAGCATTTAACCAGATCATGAATGCTTTTGCTTTGCCAAAGAGTAAGGAAGAAGAAAAAAATAATCGTACCAAAGCCATACAGGACGCCACTAAAAATGCGATTGAAATTCCTTTCAAAGTAATGCAGGTGGCCTATTCCAGCATGGAAGTAATTAAAGCAATGGCAGAAATTGGTAATCCAAATTCTGTTTCAGATGCAGGTGTGGGCGCCTTGTGTGTACGCAGTGCAGTGATGGGGGCATTTATGAATGTACGCATTAATGCAGCAGGCTGTGATGACAAAATATTTGTAGCTGATATAGTTACAAGAGGGAAAGAAATTGAGAATAAAACCATTGCAATGGAAACTGCAATATTGGCGATTGTGAATGAAAAGATTGGTGTGTAATTTTTGTTTCCAAAGATTTTTTTTACCAGCATCAGTTTTTCATAGCAGCGACATTGGCGACAGTCTATCCCGTATTTTAATCGGGACTCCGTTCAACAATTGAATAAATAGCAGCTTTGGCATTATAGCAAAATCAGTACAACTGAATTTTAGCAGCTTATAAGGATACAATTATTTTATCTCACCAAAATTAAATTTCCTTTTCTTTCAACAGGCCCACAGGCTGTTTTTGCTTTAATGTAATAAACATAATTACCTCCTTCAACAGGATTGCCTTTGTAAGTTCCATCCCAGCATTCATCCGGGTTGGTAGTAGTAAATACTATATTGCCATACCGGTTGTAAATAAAAAATTGCAGTTCACTTACCTGCCCAAAATATTTTATCCGGTAGCAATCATTCTTTCCATCACCATTGGGTGAAAAAGCATTCGGCATCAGGTAAGTTGCTTTGCCTGTGAGGTCAACAATTACGGTTACCCTGTCTGTATTGCTGCAGCCATTATTGTCAGTGCCTTTTACGGTGTACAGTGTAGTTCTTCCGGGGCTGGCAATTGGTGTAGGGCTGTTGATATCATTCAATCCTGCAGCCGGCGACCAGGTATATTGTAAACCACCAGTGGCTTTTAAATCAGCCGAGCCAACGGAACAGTTGATATCATTTAATTTACTTGCAGTAATGGTTGGCAATGGAAGAATAATGAGATTTGTATAAAGCGTATCTACATCACCGCAAGTGGTATCTTTTATAATTACTGCATATAAAGTGGTGCTAGCAGCAATGGCAATTGGGTTACTGATGGATGCATCATTCACTGCTGATGCAGGACTCCACAAATAATAATTACCTCCTGCAGCATTTAGTTGCGGCCTGCTGTTGAGGCAAACAGATTTACCAGTCGACACCGTAAATACAGGGATTGCTTTGATGCTAACATTTACTGAATCTTTACTGCTGCAATTGTTGGCACCCGTTACTGTTACAAAATATCTTGTGTTGACAGCAGGTGTGGCAACCGGGTTTGGTATGCCCGGGTTATTTAACGAAGCAGTTGGCGACCAAGTATAGATTACACCACCAATGGCAAATAATGGCACCGTTGTATTGCGGCACACAAGGGTATCGCCGGTCATAAATATTGTTGGGTTTGGTTTGATGCTGATGATAACAGAATCGGTAGCGATGCAGCCGTTTGCATTTGTACCCGTTACAATATATTTTGTTGTTGTATCAGGTGTTGCTACCGGGTCACTTATTAAAACATTCGATAGCCCTGCAGCCGGCGACCATGAATAATCTACTGAACCTGTTGTAACCAGTTTTACAGAGATTGATTTACATACTGCGGTATCGGGTCTTGTGTTTACTAAGGGTGTGTCAACCGTAATGATAACACTGTCTTTTTTTATGGAGTAAGAAGAGAAACTGATATCATCCAAAGCAAAATAATCTGTACCGGCAGGGTTCCCTTTGTTTACAATAGATAATGTAGCAGTGGTATTAGTTCCAGAATTCCAGGTAACAAAATACTGTTTCCAGGTGCAGGTAGAAGCAGGAGTTGCAATGCTGTCTATTGCAATATTTCCATTAATTGATAACTGCAACTGTGGATTATTGGGAGACAACACAGATTGCACCCAGGCACTAAAAATATAGTTGCTGTTTGGCTGCACATTTACTGTTTGCTTCCAGGTATTTGTATTAGGGCTGTTGTTGGATCTTGCAATTAGCATATTTCCTGAGGCATTTGTATGATCCTTGCAATCTGCTGTGAGCCCTGCATTTACTGATGAAGTGGTAATTGCATATTCACCGAAATTAATAGGAGAACTGTTATTAAAAAGATAACCAGTTGTAAAATCGGTATTACCATTTTCAAAATCACCATTGACCACTAAATTATTTTCAGCAACAGCAGCACCAAGGGTATAAGTAATGTTGGAAGGCGTGCTGGTGATAGGATTGGCGAAATTTACATTGTTTAAAAAACTTGCCGGACTCCAGCAAAAGTTTAATGAAGAATCAATATTACTTCGTAACATTTTACTTGTGCCAAAACAAATTGTTGTATCCGGGGTAAGAATAATATTTGCATTTCGCCAGCCGATAAAAATTGTTTTCTTTATTGTATCAATACACAAACCATTGCCGGTACTGTATTGTACAAGATAGTAGCCGGTATCGGCAAATACATGCAACGGGTTACGGATGTTGTTGATGATGGTACCATCACCCAGCGACCAGAATATATTTGCCGTGGTATCACCGATGGCGGTAAACTTTACAGAACGTGGATTACAAACATCCTGCAGAAAAGTAAAATCAAAATTTATTCCATTCGAACTGATGGTGATTGCAGCACTATCCTTGCAGCCATTATCATCTGTTATTACCAATTTTACATCATAAGCACCTGCCGCACTGTAGGTATGAGAAACATTTTCCAAATCGGATGTTGCCCCATCGCCAAAGCTCCATTCCCATGAGCGAACAGGTGTGGAGTTAACAAATGAAAGTGCTTTAAAATCAAAACTTTTACATCCGGTAATGCTGTCTTTAATTTTGACAGAGTCAATATTTTTTTTGAAAATAGCGACGCTTGCAGGAATAATAAAATTAAAGTCAACACCACCTTGATTACCGGCTCCTGCACCATGAGTAGTGTTAAAACAAACACTTGACGGATTTAATATTATACCTGGCTGGCCACCATTATTATTATTACTGATGCCGGGAGGTAGGGATGCAGTGCTGAATCCAAGAAATCCACCACCGCCGCCGCCGCCGGGGCCATGGCATCCTGTAGGATAAATTTGATTGTCATTTGAACTTCCATTACCACCGTAGTTTTCAACTGACAGGTTACCGGAAAAATTATTTATAAATAATAATACACTTCCCCCGGCACCCCCACCGGCACCCCCTTCATCTCTTACTAAAGTGGTAACGCTTTCTCCATTAGATGTTATTATTTGGTTGTTGCTGGTAAGTGATGTTGCTTTTAAAATTACTATACCGCCACCTGCACCGCCGGGTGCTACCGGTTGTCCATTGTCCTGTTGTCCGCCACCGCCGCCGCCGCCCATGAAGACCCTGGTTTTGGTACTATAGTCTAAAGGGTCTCCTCCAAAACTTTGCTTTACATTGCTGCATCTATTGAATTGTTCTCCGCCAATTCCGCCATTTCCAAAATTGGCACCACCACCACCACCTGTATTGGCAGAAAATGCAGCACCTCCGCCATTTGCTAATTTGGCTCCACCAGCTTCCTGCCCCAGAATGAAATCAGTAATACCTTCTCCCTTGGTACCACCAAATCCTATATTGCCAGCCCACGAATTGCTGTTGCAGTCATAACCACTGCCAACCAAGCCTCCCCTGAAACCTTTCATGCTAACGTCTATCGGGGCATTCAGTGTAACATCTGCAGCACTGTTCAATACCAGCACACCTCCCTTGCTGCCATCCCACGGAAGGCAGGTAAGCGTATCTGTTATTACAGCAGTTTGATAATACGGCACCCTGATCAACTGAACTTTTCCGAAAGCAACATCATATTGGTTTAGCAATACATTCATCAATTCAACCTCATTGCCTGTCTTGTTTTTGATATAATTAAATTCGTAATTACCGGCATTGTTGTAACTGGTGATGTTACCAAAATTGGTAGTATTTGATGAATCAATGGCAGCGCCTTTCATTTGTATTAGCAATACGGTATCTCCAATGTTGTATGGTGAGGCATCATCTAATAATAATTTATTGGTACAGGAATTAAAAGCTGCTACTGCTGCGTAATCATTAATAATGGAACTAATGCCACCGGTACAATTAAGGACTATTACTTGTTTTGAAACACTGTCTTTGCAGCCACTAACATCTGTAACAATTAATTTAACGGTGAATGTACCTGTGGTACTGTAGGCATGTGAAGTATTTTGTGTAATAGCCCCGCTGTTATCACCAAAGTTCCATTGCCAGGATTGTACAGGATTTGTAACAGTGATGGCAAAGCCTTTAAAATCGAATGTTTTGCAAGCGGCGGCACTATCTTTTATCGCAACAGAATCAATATTCTTTTTAAAAAGAATTGTGTCAACAGGAACCGAGAGGCTGAATAAAGTAACGCCTGCAGCACCAGGGCTGGAGCCATAGGCATTGTTGTTATCCTGTATAATCACGCCATTTCTTCCACCAGTATTACTGATATTAACTGTAGCAGGTATTGCTAATTGTGTTAACCATATAATTCCGCCAGCACCGCCACCACCGGGCCCTACATGCCCTCCTGCAATAGAGGCACGCATGTCTCCACCTCTTCCTCCTGAAATATTGACGATAACATTGTTTATATAATTAGCTGCATTCAACAAAACCGATCCGCCAGCACCACCACCGCCCATTCCATCATGAGCCTCACCACCTGTTGAATTTAATTCATAAGCAGAATCCCCTTTTGCTGTGATGCTTTTATTATTTCCTTTTATGTAATTGGCGTTGATCAATATGATACCACCACCGTTTCCTCCATCATAATTAGTATTGCTTAAAGGGGCACTAAAACCATTGTTGCAATGGCCTGCACCGCCGCCGCCGCCCAGGTAAACTTTGTTGAATATATTGTTGTAAGTAAGGCCGGCACCACTGATGCCTCTGCTGTCGAAAAGACTATTGTTGCATTCAAATAACGGATAGCCGCCAGTTCCGCCATTAGTTGCATTTCCACCACCGCCGCCACCTGAATTATGATCGAGGCCACCACCGCCACCCGAAGCCAAATGCCCTTTTCCAGAAGAAATATTATTGCTGATCAGTGCAATGGATTCGCCTTTTGGCGCTGCAAGAATGCTGGGACTTGGATAAAAATAATCATTTTGAAAACAGTTGGTGGCATTCAAATTACTGTTCTTAACTTTTCCTCCGGTGAATCCTTTTCCAGTTACATCCAAGTTGGCATTTAACTCTAAAGTGTCTTTTACATTAAACACCAGTACGCCTCCTTTTTTTCCATCCCAGGGCAGGCAGGTCAATGTATCGGCAACGCTGGGGCTACTGTAATAAGGAACCCTGATCAGTTGTACTTTTCCATTGGGGACATCGTATTGTCTTGTTAAATTATTTTTTAACTCTACAATATTGCTTCCTTTACTTTTTACATAATTGAATTCATAATTACCTGCATTTTTATAATCGGTAACGGTGCCGAATGCAGCAGTATTAGTGGAATCAATTACAGCGCCTTTCATTTGTATTATCAAAACCGTATCGCCAACATTAAATGCTGAAGCATCTTCCACCGTAATTTTATTTTCGCAGGGGTTGAAAGCTATCACAGGAGTATAATCGTTGATGATGCCGCTGATGCCGATTGATGTAGTGCAGCCTGTCACCGATAGTTTTATGATGTTGGATATAAATCTGCAGTTAGCGCTGCTGATATTGCCTGCTTCGGCAGAAAGCAGGCGAAAAATATACTGACCATTGGCAAGGTTACTTACTGTTGGATTTAAAGAAGTGGCTCCGGTAATATCAGCAAAGGTAACGCCGGCATCATTGCTCATTTGCCATTGATAAGAAGGAGAATTAAAATTGCCGGTTATTATACCAAACAGGTTTACCGTTCTGCAACTGGTTATTCCTGTTGAATCAATTTGTAATGCGTTTGAAAAAGAAGCGTTGGTCAAAGGGCCACAGGGCCTGAAAGTAATATCATCAATGGCAAGATCATTGCCCGGTTGTGCATTGCCTCCAATATTATTATTGGCTAAAACCAGTGTTACTGAATTATTTCCTGCTGGCAGGAGAAATAAAAAGCTATACTGGTTCCAGGTCATTGTATTGAAATGTGGAATGTCGCCGGTATTATAAGTTGCCAGCACTGCCTGTGTGGTAGGATCAAGAATATTAAAAGTAATGTTGGGTAAAATAGCACTTGGTAAAACTGATGCATTAATAACATTGGCAACCCAGGCAGCAAATTCATAAGTGGTACCGGGGCAAAGATTAGAAACTGTTTGACGGTAAAATTCTCCCGGCGTGGGAGCGGAATTGAAAAAGGCCATGTACCCATTGACGTTACCGGTATGATCTTTTGCTCCGGTATGCCAGGCACCATTTAGCGGTACAGCGTTTACCAAAGCATAATCCCCGTCAAGGGGTGCTGAAGGTGGATTGCCGGTTGCGTAAGAAGCAAAATTATAATTAGTAGCTGCTCCCGGCACAGCAACTGGAAGTTGTGGCCCCGGGTTGACAGCCCCAGTTCCAAAAGTGATATTTACTACCGGTGAACCCAGCGAGCCATTACAGGATTGCTGCTGCGTAACGGAGTTGCAGGAGTCTGCTATGAATAGGCAATTGGGTACCATATTATTAATGGTGGCAGCTCCATTTAATGTTCCGTTCCATGCAGTATTACCCTGCTTATTATTTAAGTCATCAAATGTGTAGTAGGCCACCAATCCAGCCTGTGTTGTTGGATTGGGAAGCGGTGAATTCATGTAGGTTTTTATTTCATCCTGAGTTCTTGCAATATTCCATATCCTCACTTCATTCATGTATCCTTTCAAAGCTCCCGCCAGGCTGCCAAATGAATAGTTGCCAATTTTTGTAATGAGGTCATTCGTGATTAAATTTCCACTGGCAGGTTTTGTTCCCATCAAGAAACCGTTTCTGTAAAATTTTAAAGTACTGCCATCATACACCAATGCGGCATGATTTATTTTTTTCGGTTTGTAATCACAACACAGAATGTCAAAAAAACCATTTGTGGTAGTTATACCAACGTGAACAGGCCTCAATAAGTAATTACAATTTGATGGGTCGGTATGCTTTGAAACAAGATCATAAGAAATAGTGGACGGCAAAAAATAATTGGTATCTGCAGCAAAGGAAGCTTCTACTGTTATCTTATCACCAACCATATCTAAATCGCCGATGGATACATAATCGGTGCTGCTGTAGTTGGGAATGTGCAGCCAGTTGTTGCAGGGTAAAGAAGTAACACAGTTGTTTACTGTAAGGTTTACTGTACGGATACTGTCGCATCCATTAGCCGTGGCAAATGTATCAATATAAGTTCCAGTTGTGTTATATCCTTCATAACTTAGCCCCCTGCAAATGGAAGCATTAAAATTTGTTTGTTTTTTTCTTTTAATAATTACCTTTTTGTTTTCTATAATAGGGCAGGATAGGGAACCATCTCCAACAGTTACTGAATAAACATTCGAATCGGCAGGCAGCTTGTCAATATAATTGGCACTAATAGCGCCGGGGATGATATCAAACACACCCAATGAATTTTTCTTTTTCCATTGATATACCGGGCTGGCATAGCCGCTTCCGAGTACTGAAAATAATGGAATGCTGTCTGCACAGGTATTATCAACTACAGGTGTGTTAATGGCGAGAGTGGGTCCACAAACACTAAATTGAAAATCATCAAATGCAAAATCATCATAACCGGTTTGGTTAAATCTTGCCTGTAATTTCAGAGCTGTATTATTTCCTGAAGTAAAACTAAAGCCCATTGGCACCCATAGTGGGGTATCTGATGTGGAAATAGGTGGTGAGTCCCAGGTGGCTAGTTGGTTTCCTAAGGTATCTGAAATAATAAAAGTAAATGTTTGGTTAGAAGGAAATGTTGGCAGGTCAATATTCATTGCGTAGGTGGCAAATGAATATTGCCTGAAAGGACAGATATTCCTTACGATTGTTTCATAAAAAATTGGGAAGCTGTTGTTGCCATCAATAACAAGAAAATATCCGCTGCTGTCTGATGGCGTATGATCTTGAGGTACTATATGCCAGGATCCAAAATAATCGAACTTGTTTACCAGGCTGTAATGTCCGGGGTTAACGCCAAAATTTTCGTAGGTATAACCACTGGTAATATTGGGACTTGTTTGTAAAGATAATTGCGGAGTGCCGTGGCCAAAATCATCCTGCCATACCGTGTTGATAGTGCCGCTGCAAATTTGTGCAGTACCGCTCATTGAAGTAAATAAAAAACAGCATAAAAAAAAGAACTGTAAATTATTTTTCATTAAAGCCGGTTTTGATGATAGCACTTACAAATGTATTTGAATTTTGCAAGCCAGCACAACTGTTAAACAAAATTTTTGGTTAACGGTTGTGCTGGTATAATTGACTTGAATAAAAAAAATATCCCGCCAAAGGCGGGATATTTTTTTTATTCAAAATGTCATTTTTTATTTCTTAGTTACCCTCACATCAATTCTCCTGTTTTGAGCTTTACCTGCTGCGGTAGCATTATCAGCAACAGGATATGCCGGTCCGTAACCTTCAGCTGCCAGACGCTTTGCATCTGCACCTAATTTTACCAATTCTGCTTTGGCTGTTTCAGCTCTTTGCAAAGATAATTTTACATTGGTGGCAGAGTCGCCTGTATTGTCAGTATATCCACCCAATTTTAATTCAACCGAAGGGTTTGCTTTTAAGATGGCAGCAATGTTTTTTAACTGCTCCTGAGAAGTAGCTTTTAAAATAGATTTGCCGCTTTCAAAATACAAACGATCCATGGTGAACCAAGTTGTCTTATCAACTGCTTTAGCAGCATTGGTAATAAAATCAACCAGTTTCTTTTCGGCAGAATTACCACCCACATTGATTATGCTGCCATCAGCTAATTTCAACGCTCCCATTGCACCAAGATCATAAACAAAATCGCCATCAGCATTGATGCTTCCTTTTACAGAAGTAGTAGTGGTGGTTTCTACTCCGGCACTGTCGATGGTTTTAATTATTTTTTCTTCAATAATACCTCTTGGAGCTTCACCTCCGCCACTCATTTTGTTTAGTATTTCTAATTGAGCTTTGCGGTTAGCCTGAATTTTATCATGATGAAGTTTAGCAAGGGTAGGAGCAATTACCAAACTCACAATACTCATCAGCTTAATTAAAATATTCATCGAAGGGCCGGAAGTATCTTTAAATGGATCACCCACCGTATCACCTGTTACCGATGCTTTATGTGGTTCCGATTTTTTGTAAAACATCTCGCCATTAATATCAACACCTTTTTCAAAAGATTTTTTAGCATTGTCCCATGCACCACCAGCGTTGTTCTGGAACATGCCCATCAACACACCACTAACGGTTGCACCTGCAAGAAAACCACCCAACACTTCCGGTCCAAATACAAACCCGATAATGATGGGAGATAATAAAGCAATTGCACCTGGCAACATCATTTTTTTCAAAGAGGCTTCTGTAGAGATCGCCACACATTTATCATATTCCGGTTTACCGGTACCTTCCATAATGCCAGGAATAGTGCGGAACTGCCTGCGAACTTCTTCCACCATTGCCATGGCAGCTTCACCTACTGCTCGAATGGCAAGTGAAGAGAAAATAAAAGGAATCATGCCGCCTACAAATAATCCAGCCAATACATCTGCATGATAAATATCAATGCCATCAATGCCGGCAATACCAACGAATGCAGCAAATAAAGCCAGGGCTGTTAATGCAGCAGAAGCAATGGCGAAACCTTTACCACTTGCAGCAGTTGTGTTACCTACTGCATCTAAAATATCTGTCTTTTCCCGAACGTCGGCAGGCAACTCACTCATCTCTGCAATACCACCGGCATTATCAGCGATGGGGCCAAAAGCATCAATGGCTAATTGCATAGCAGTTGTAGCCATCATACCGGCAGCAGCAATGGCCACACCATACAAACCTGCACAGGCATACGATCCATAAATACCAGCAGCCAGTACTAAAATAGGAAGCAGGGTACTTTCCATACCAACTGCTAAGCCACCAATAATGTTAGTAGCATGGCCTGTTGCACTCTGGCGAATAATACTCATCACCGGGCGCTTGCCCATGGCAGTATAATATTCTGTGATGATACTCATCAACGTACCCACACCTAAACCAACCATAATAGCGCCAAACACACCATTCTTTGTGAATTCGTGGTTACGCAAAACCATTGTATCAGGCAATAAATAATTTACTAAAAAGTAACAGCCAATAGCAGCTAAAACCATGCTGCCCCAGTTACCCATGTTCAAAGCATTCTGTACTTTTTGTGTGCTTAAACCTGCACTGTCACTGATTTTTACAAAGAAAGTTGCAATGATAGAAAATATAATACCCATTGCTGCAATTAGCATCGGTAATAAGATGGGGGATAAACCACCAAAGGCATCCACCGCAGTTGTTTCTCTTCCCAAAACCATGGTGGCTAAAACGGTAGCTACATAACTGCCAAATAAATCGGCACCCATACCAGCCACATCACCTACATTATCACCCACATTATCTGCAATGGTTGCAGGGTTACGGGGATCATCTTCCGGGATACCGGCTTCTACTTTACCGACTAAATCGGCACCCACATCCGCAGCTTTTGTATAGATACCGCCACCTACTCTTGCAAACAAGGCAATAGATTCCGCACCTAAAGAAAAACCGGTTAATATTTCAATTGCTTTTTCTAAAGCCATCCTGTATTCTTCTGAAGAAGTCGCAAGGCCTGAAACAAATGTCATGTATAAAATAATGAACAAGCCACCCAGTCCAAGCACTGCCAAACCTGCAACACCCATACCCATTACAGAGCCTCCGGTAAATGAAACATTCAGCGCTTTCGAAAGGCTTGTTCTTGCTGCCTGTGCTGTACGCACATTGGCTTTGGTAGCCACTTTCATACCAATGAAACCGGCCAATGCACTAAAGAATGCACCCAACACAAATGCTGCTGCAATACTCCAGTGACTGTTGGCATTGCTGTAACCCATAAGGCCAAGTAAAGCAGCTGCAATAATTACAAAATACATCAGGATTTTGTACTCAGCTTTCAAAAAAGCCATTGCACCTTCAGCAATATATGTGCTGATTTCTTTCATGCGGTCGTTGCCGGCATCTTGCTTAGATACCCAGGCGAACTTGATAAAAGTGTACAGAAGACCTACAATGCCTAATGCCGGAACTACATAAAACAACTTGTCCATATTGAAGTAATGTTAAATTTTTAGGTGGGCAAAAATAGGGGAAATTGCCGCAAAAACAACGCAATCGTTCCCGTATGTTATTTTTTTTGAAAGAATAATGTTGAGGTTATAAACCAGCCGTTCTTCTTTTAGATTCAGTCAGTCTGTCCTTATTTTATGGGGGAGTTATATAGTGCGGCAAAAAATAAACCGCTTTGCTAACCAGAAAATTTTTACTCCTTGCAGTACATTTGAAGAATGAAATTCAGTAAGTATTGTATAGTAAGTTTTTTATTGACTGTAATTACGCATTGTACTTTCTCACAAATTATCCCATCTTTCCGCAAAACAGACTGGTCATTGGCTGGTTACCAGGGCAGCATACCTGTTTATCCAATTGTAAAAAATATAAACGATTACGGTGGCTCCGGAAACGGTGTTACTGCTAATGATGCTGCATTGCAAAATGCCATCAGCAGTTTGAATAATCAAAATGGGACGATTTATTTTCCTGCTGGCACTTTTCTCTTTAATGCCCCCATTACGCTAAGAAGTGGGCTGATTTTAAAAGGAGAAGGGGCAACGAATACACTGCTGAAATTTAATTTATCAGGAACTGGCAGTTTAATAACGGTTGCCGGTAATAGCTCTACAACCATTGCCAGTATCACATCTTCTGCATTAAAAGAATCAGTATCCATTACCACGGCCGATGCTGCTTTGTTCCAGGTAAATGATTACATAAAAATTTATCAAAATGATGCAGCACTTGTAAATGACAGCTGGGCTTTGGAATCTGTTGGGCAGATCATTCGCATTGATAACATCGTTGGCAATGCCATTTATTTTTCCAATGCTTTACGCAGAAATTATTTGTTGGCCGATGCGCCAAAAATCCGCAGGCTTACAATGGTGGAAGGAACCGGCATTGAATGTTTAAAAATAAAAAGAGTGGATGCCACTGTTTCACAAACAGCCAATTTGTTTTTCTCCAATGCAGCCAACTGCTGGGTGAAGGGTGTGGAAAGTGACAGTTGCAATTTTGCCCATATCCAAATTTCAGGCAGCACCAATATTGAAGTGGCTAATAATTATTTTCACGGAGCTTTTGGCTATGCTGCCGGCGGACAGGGCTACGGCGTTTCCTGTGAATACAGTTCGGGTGAATGTTTGATAGAAAATAATATTTTTAAACACCTTCGTCATTCTATGCTGGTGCAGTCGGGTGCCAATGCAAATGTGTTTGCTTACAATTATTCCCTTGAGCCTTTTAAAACAGATTCATTGCCTTTCGATTTGTCTGGCGACATTGTGCTGCATGGCAATTATCCTTACCTCAATTTATTTGAAGGCAACATTGTGGAGAACATAATTATTGACGCATCGCATGGTATCAATGGGCCTTACAATACATTGTTTAGAAACAGGGCAGCATTGTATGGAATGTTTATCAGCCCCGGTGCAGGAGACAGTACCAATATTGTAGGCAATGAAATTACCGGTACTGGTTTTCAAAAAGGAAATTATTATGTGTCCGGTCTTGGCAACCTGGAATATGGCAATAATAAAAAAGATACCATTCTCCCGTCAGGCAGTACAATGCTTACAGATAAATCTTATGTATACAGCGCCACGCCTGCGTTTTGGAATATTTCTGCTGTGTGGCCAACAGCAGGGATACCAAATATTTTGAATGCAGGAACAATCCCTGCAAAAGAAAGATTTGTTGCAGGTGCTGATCTTAGTTTCTGTTTATCTTCAGGGCCCGTAATTTATATTTTTACGGGCAATGGCAACTGGACGGTGGCTGCCAATTGGAGTAACAATAAGATTCCTCCTGCGCTACTTTCTGATGGAAGTGAAATTATCATTGATCCAATAGCAGGTGGCAAATGTGTGTTGAATATTCCTTACACCATTAACCCTATGGCAAGGTTGACTGTAAAGCCAGGGAAACATTTTGATGTACAGGCAAACTTAACACTGGTAAAATAAAAGCTTTAATTATACTTACAAAAGAAGCATTTTTTTTATTTTTTTAAACTTAAGAGTTTATTACATTCACCTTTTTAAATTTATTGTGGAATGGCAAAATCAATCAGCCTTTCCGACCAGGAAGAGGTAACACAGCATATTCAAAAATTAGGTTCAGAATTGGCTCCAATTATTGAAACCATCCGGCAAATTATTTTAAGCACCGACAAAGAAATTGGTGAACGGATAAAGTGGAACAACCCGAGTTTTTATTACACCGGAGAAATGAAACCTTTTGCCCCAAAGGAATACAAAAGAGAGATCGTGGTTTTTAATTTGTACAAAGGAAGGATCATGCTGGTGTTTCCAAGTGGGGCAAAAGTAAATGATGTATCAGGTTTGCTGCAAGGCGATTACAAAGATGGCAGAAGGATTATTTTTTTTAAAGACATGGCAGGTGTGAAAGCAAAAGAGAAGCTTTTAAAAACAGTAATAAAAAAAAGGCTTTCACTAGTAGAGAAATAATAACTGGATTGAAAATAGCAATGCCTGTAATTATTCCATCAATCCAAAAATAAACAAAATAAGGAAACTAAGTTTGCTATAACATTCTTCATGACGCTGAAACAAAAAATATACCACCACTACCTGCAGGTAATAAATGATAAAGTGCAATCGCTGCAACAAATATTAGCCGACCTGAAAGAAAGCGGAAGCAACGAAACAAAAAGCACCGCCGGCGACAAACATGAAACAGCGCTGGCAATGCTGCAGATAGAACAGGCCAATACCCGTGGGCAATTGAAAGAAATGCTGGAACAAAAAACGTTGTTCGAAAAAATAAATCCACTGCTGTTTGCTGCCATTATTGTAAACGGCAGCCTCATCAAAACCAACCGGGGATATTTATTTCTGAGCATTGCATTGGGCAAAGCAACAGTGGAAGGAATAGCTGTTACTGCTCTTTCATCACAATCTCCACTTGGAGCAAAGCTGCTGGGATTAACAGTGGCAGATACGGCCGAGGTTAATAATAACCGCTTTATTATTGAAAGCATTGAATAAAAAAATCGGCAGGGAAGTAATAAAAAAAATTCATAACAAAACCGACTGAGGAATAGCGGGTATTAATTTTTCTGAAATTTTTTTATTTAGCAGAATGTTGGCAGTACACAAAAAATCCTCATTCAGTTTTATTTCCTGCTCATCATAGCTGATGCCGTTTTCAATTGTCATGGTACCAGTAAAAGGTTGTATCTTTTTTGTTTGTGCGGTGACTGTAACGCAAATAAAAATAACTGTGAGCAGTAATGAATTTTTTTTCATGGTTTCCTGTTTTACACTTTAAAGATTGAGGAGTAAAAATATTAGAATGTACCCACCAGTACTAATTTGGCTATGATAGGGGGAAGCAGCATAAAACAGAAAACCCCACAATTGCTTGTGAGGTTTTGTGGGAGTTGACGGGTTCGAACCGCCGACCCTCTGCTTGTAAGGCAGATGCTCTAAACCAGCTGAGCTAAACTCCCTTTTTATTTTCGGATGGCAAAGATAAGGGTAAAAGGTTTTCAGCAAAATTTTTTATTGGAAATATTTCATCTGCTTCAGGCTGCAATCAGTAATAAATAAAAAAGACTGGCCTTTTTATCAAGCCAGTCCTGTGTTTGCAGCAATACTTTTCAACTGCAGGTCAATTGATTCCTTTTACAATTTAGCCCGTAGTGTAATTACAAAATTTCTTCCGGGGGCACTTAAGCCGGATGCAAAAACCCGGTAATATTTATCAAATATATTTTCCACCGCAAATTGAACCGTTGCATATTTATTTATGCTGTAAGCGGTTCTTATGTTGACTGTCATCCAGGAAGGATTGTGGCCATTTATTTTATCTGCACTGTATAACTGGTTATCTTCTCCCCGGAGATTGTAGTTAGTGGAATCTTTTGTTCCATTGTAAAGCGCAAAAATTTCACCGGTAAATTTTCCAAAATTTGCCAACACATTGGTTTTACCAAACAATGGTGCCACATGATCCAAAGGATAATTTTTAGGATTTTCTTTTATCCTGCCATAGGTATAGTTTACTACAGAATAAAAAGAAAAATGATTATTTATTTCGACTCCAATATTTGCACTGAGCCCCCATACATACGCAGAATTTTTATTTACCACTGTTACCACATTGCTCACTGTGCCATCGTAAGTGATGGTGGGAGATCCGTTAAAGGTTGAAAAATCTGTACTGAGTGCATCATGATAATCAGTGTACCAAACGGAAGCGCCAGCCTGGAATTTGTTTTGGATTGTTTTGGATACACTCAATTCATAATTGATGGTTTTTTCAGGTTTGATATTGGGGTTGGGTACAATAAGTGTACCTCCGCCACTTTCAAAAACTTTCGATATGTCATCCACATTAGGGGTACGAAAACCGGTAGATACCAATGCTGCAATCTTCCATCCTGCGGCAGGAAGTAATATCAATCCAATATTGCCGGTTACAGAAGTAGCTGATTGCGTTATGTCATCATACGGAAAAGGGAAAAAAGTTTTATCCTTAAATTTGGAATACAAACGGTTATGGGTAACCCTTAACCCGGTATTGCCAATTATCTTTTCAGAAAATTTATATAACCCGGTTGCATATGCGGCATAAGACTGGGTGTTGCTTCCACCATCAGGATACCTTGTATCAAGTGACGTTTTAACTCCCGTTGTTATATTTTCTGC
>JANMJU010000104.1:0-56720 GCA_031371545.1 Chitinophagaceae bacterium | reverse complement strand
CGATAAAAGCGGGTATTGCCGTTTCCACTTCGGCAACAGAGGGTGGCAGTGTGGATATTTCCTGCACATACACACCCGGGGTGGAAAGTTTTAATACAGCCATTTTTTAAATAGTTTAAATTGTTAACAAAATATCAGAATAAATTACCGGGTTAGTGATTGCATTGATACCGCCGGTAGACGGACATTGCAAATCTGTTTTTACTATCGCCTCTGCCGGTATGCCTACATATTTTTTCAGCATCAGGCTCAGTGTATCTTTTGTTATACTGGAGGAGGAAAAATATTTTTCCTGCAGGGCAACCGCCCTATTAGATACAAACTGAAAATTGGTACCGTCGGGGCTGGCCGAAGCTTGTGTAAAAGTGATAGCAGTATCATTTGAAATAATATTTAATCGGTTTTTAAAATCAATTTTGTCTGCTGAAGACAGGGATTCCATTTCAATGAACAGGGGGCTATTGGATTTCAGCTCTACAGTATAACGCCAAAGTGTAGGCCGGTTTATAAAATGAAGTGTATAAAAAGGCCGGTTTGCTGTAAGCGATTTATCTGCTTCTGCAATTCGGTAATTAGTATCGATTGTATTTGCCAGAATCAATTCTATTACCCCAAAAAATTGCTGTGGCGCATTAACACCAACATAATAAAATGCATCCTCTTCCAGGTGGTTAATAAAAAGTTTGCAGTTGCCCTGCTGCATTTTAGAAAGATCAAAATATAAATCGGCTGAAGCAGATTGGTTAATAATTGTGTTTGCTTCCACTTCAATACCTGTGATAGAATGCTTTACCACAGCGGCTCCGGCAGCCACCACTGCTCCATGCTGATATTGATAAGAACTATTTTTCTTTACCACCCTGTCAACTGTTTCATCTACTCCGGCAGCCATTGTTGTAAGATGAAGGTTACTACGCAATGCGGCAGCATCATTTATCTGGTTGCTGAAATAAAAAATCTTTTCAGCATCAGCAGCTACTGGTAACTTATTAAAATTTACTGCAGCAGGATTTTTTAGTACAACCCAAAAACATAATTTATCTCCTTTGCCTGGTGTAAAACGAAGCAGGTCATCACCGCCAATATTTTTACCCAGCACTCTTGAACAAATAGTTAGCCCGGCATTTTCTTTTGTATGCCGGCAGATATAATCAAGCCGCTTCATGGTATCAATACAATCTTCCGATGGAATCAGCAAAAAATCCGGCTCTGGTGTGATAATAAAATTTTTACAATATCTATTTCGATAGAATGGCTGTTCAACTGACAAGCTGAGCAATTCAGTATATTTTACAGTAAGCCCGTTCATTGTTGCATTTTATATTATTAGTTTTCTGTAAAATTCATTTCTGTAATTGCCGGTGTTTTTTCTTTTCCTTTTGTTTCAAACACGGTAATCATTTTCATTTTATAAACCACACTGGGTATATATTTAGATCCCAACATAGCCCACAAATTATTTTGCTGTTCAAAAGAAAGCGTATATAAACTGAATACCAGCCGCTCTATCAGTTGCCATGGTTTTTTATCAGGTTCCAGCACACCTGCATTTAAAGAAGGATTTTTTTCCTGATCAAAAACAGGATTTGCCTGAAAGAAACTTATTGTATCCGATAAATCCCTGAGCGCTGTACCATAGTCTTTTTTATGTGCTATTATCAGTACAAATAAATCCAGTTCTACCGGCGGATTCAATTTTATAAATTGCTTATCGTCTGTAGGCCGGTATTGCGGCCGTTTACCTTCCCTCCTTTCTTCTTCCAGGCCAGCCAGCATAATAGTGATGTGACTGGTATCTTGTGCAGCAAAAGTTCCTTCAGGTGTAACAATAGATTGAAGCTCAACGACAGCATTGACATTGTAATTAGCAGCATCCTGCTCCCGTTCAACTATGTAAGCATCCAATTGCTTTTTGACAAATTCCAATGCAGTACGTATCATACAATTCGTTTACTAATTATATAAAAACAGGTAGTATCAGGCAAAAGGATTATTTCTAAGAAAAAGGATTTCTTTGAGTGATAATAATAAAAAAGTTGGAGAGGTATAGTGGGGGTTGTTAAATAGAATATAGGACGGGTAACAATTATACAAGGCTAAAACATAATAGTGATTTTGTCAATACCTCAAATGGGTAATTTTTAAATATTTTTCACAAACAGGTTTCAAATCATGCTCACCTATTTCACAAAACTATCTACAGTAAAGGCTTTCAGTCTATATTATTTTCGTAAAAAAAAGAATGTGGAAATAAAAAAATAATATTCAATTTACTAAAAACGTAAAATCCCTATTCTAAAAATGATGAAATTACGGTACAGATTATTTTATTTTTTATTCCTGGCTGGATACTTTTTTATCAAATGATAAGGTTTCAATTTTTTATTATCCTTTTCCCTGCACCACAATCACTATCTCCCCTTTCACAAGTTTGCTGTTAAAATAATCATGTACTTCCTGCAGGCTGCCTCTTTTATTTTCTTCAAATTTTTTGGTGAGTTCCCGGCTTACACAGCATTGCCTTTCGGGGCCAAAGTACTGGATAAAATCATTCAATGTTTTTACCAGCCGCATGGGGCTTTCATAAAAAACCATTGTCCTTTCTTCGTCTGCCAATTTCTTAAAAAAAGTTTGTCTTCCTTTTTTTAATGGAGGAAATCCTTCAAAACAAAAACTATTGGTCGGCAGCCCGCTGTTTACCAATGCCGGTACAAAGGCCGTGGCGCCGGGCAAACATTCCACCCTCACATTATTTTTTACACATTCCCTTACCAGTAAAAATGCAGGGTCGCTGATGCCCGGTGTGCCTGCATCTGTAAGCAGTGCCATTGTTTTGCCTGCCTGCAATTGTTCTGTTAAATGCTGAACTATTTTATGTTCGTTGTGCTGGTGATAAGGCGTGATGGGTTTTTGAACCTGGTAGTGCTGTAACAATACGGAGGAAGTACGGGTATCTTCTGCCAATATCAAATCAACAGTTTTTAAAACTTCAATTGCCCTGAAAGTAATATCAGCTAAGTTGCCGATGGGAGTGGGAATGATGTAAAGCATACTGGAATGATTTACGATTTGAAAATTTGGTAATTAAAGCAACAGAAGAATTTTCAAATCTTCAAATCATCAAATTAATTAATTGTTATTTCAAACATTTCCATTACCTGGTTGGCCAGTAATTTTTTTGCGGCATCTGCTGCAATTTGTTTAGCATCTTCGGCAGAATTAGCTTCTACCTGCAGGGTAATATTTTTACCAATCCGTACATCTTTAATGCCGGCCAGTCCAAGATTGGCAAGTCCGCCCATTACAGCTTTTCCCTGTGGGTCAAGTAATTCTTTATGCGGCATTACTTTTACCTGTGCAGTATAGATCATGTGGTTGTTTTGTTTTTATTGACCAAAGATAAAATAATGTAGGCAATGAAAATAATGGGTACTGCCAGCCATTTTAAAAGGATAGCGGCTATTACAGCAATCGCTGCTAAAATTATTTTTGGCAGATTATTTTTTACAGAAAAATCTTTGAATTTTAAAGCCATCATTGGTATGGTGCTCACCATCAACCAGCTCAACACAATGATCAAACCATAAAGAAACCATTTGTTTAAAGTAAGATCATAAACAGCATCTGAATTATTGTACCAGTTAATTAAAGGTAATGATGCCACTAACAATCCTGCTGCAGGAATAGGGAGCCCTTTGAAACCGTAGCTTTGAGAAGTATCCAGGTTAAATCTTGCCAACCGGTATGCTCCGGCACAGGTGAATAAAAATGCAGGCACCAGCCAGATAAAATTAGTTTCCATTCCTTCATTTTGCCTGATATATCCCATGCGGAGAAACTGATACAAAATAATGCCGGGAGCAACACCAAAACTTACCACATCTGCCAGCGAATCTAACTGCTTTCCCAGCTCGGATGATACTTTACAAAGCCTTGCCACAAAGCCATCCAAAAAATCAACTATTGCAGCAATGGCAATAAATACAGAAGCCAGGCTAAGCTTTTCAGTGAGTTTAATAAATTGGTCTCCATCTGTTGAATGAACAATATCTATCCCATTTTGCAAAGCAAAAACAATAGCGATACAACCAAAAAAAAGATTCAAAAGTGTAAATAAATTAGGAGCATGTTTTGTCATTGTCTATCTCGGGTTTTTCATTAGTGTTTCAATCTCGTCCACTGTAATAGGAATATTTTTCATTAAATCTTTATTGCCATTCCGGGTGATCCAGAAATTATTTTCTATACGGATGCCCATTTTTTCTTCTTCAATGTAAATGCCAGGCTCTATTGTAAAAACCATACCTGCTTTTATTGGAGCCGTTCTAGTACCAAGGTCATGCACATCAATGCCTAAATGATGAGAGATGCCATGATATAAATATTTGCGGTAAGCCCTGTTATCCGGGTCTTCATTTTTAATATCGCTTTTTTTAAGCAACCCTATTTTTTGAAAGATGACAGTGGCTTCATCACCAATTTTTTCTGTGTAATCGATGATGCTGATTCCGGGTTTTAAAATACTGACAGCATACTGGTGCAGGTGAAGGCATGCATTGTAAACAGTTTTTTGCCGCCGCCCAAACTTACCATTTACAGGAATCGTTCTTGTAAGGTCGGCACAATAATTTCCATACTCGGCACCAAAATCCATCAATATCAATTCACCATCTTTGCACTCCAGGTTGTTCTCTACATAATGCAGTGTTCTTGCCCTGTCGCCCGAGGCAATGATGGAACCGTAAGCCTGTCCGGTAGCCCGTTGTGTTAAAAAAGAATGTTGTATCTCGGCTTCTATTTCATACTCCATCACACCGGGTTTGATAAACTGCAGCAATCTTCTGAAAGTGTTATCTGTAATATCAATTGCCTTTTGGGTTACTTCAATTTCAAGCGCTGATTTAACAGCCCGTAAGTCTTTTAAAATTTTAGCGCTGCGTTTATAATTATGTAATGGATACCGCTGCTTCATCATTGCTGCATAGCGGTAATCTCTTACCATTACTTCATTTGACTTACGGTCATTTTCATTTGTGTTTAAATAAATACTGTCGGATAAATGTATCCACGGTTGCAACAAACCATCCAGCACATCTAACCAAACCACAGTGCTGATACCAGAAATAGCAGTAGCTTCATTGGAACGCAGGCGATGGCCATCCCATTTTTCTTTTAGTGCATTGGGCCTTGTAAGCACCAGCACTTCTTTATATTTGGCATCGCTGTTATCCGGAAATAATACCAACATACTTTCTTCCTGTTCGATACCAGTTAACCAAAACAGATCGGAGTTTTGTTTGAATTTATGAATGGCATCTCCATTCATGGGTAGTTCGTCGTTACTATTATAGATGGCAATGGAATTTTTATCCATCCGGTCTGTAAAACGTTTTCTGTTCTGAATAAAAATTTCAGGATTTAAAGGAAGATACTTCATGTACAATCATTTATAAACTGCAATATACAGTTTATAAGTTTTGTATAAAAAAACGGCTTGGTTGTGTAGATGGTACACAACGGAATTGGAAAATATTTAAACTATTCAACCATTGCAAAGCTTTTTTCAATCCTGTTCAATAATTTCGGGAACGTTTGCAGGATAATGAATTTTTAACCCTTAAGATAAAATATTATTACAATCTGCCTGCCTTTTTTGGCCTTCGGGTAATAGCGCCACCCATATCTTCGCAGAGCAATCTATTGCTCATTAAATTGTTATTTGCTATGTCAGTGCCAACCATGCTTGCCCTCCCTAAAAATGCCCTTATCAATGCAGGTTTAAAATTTACCAACAATATTCATTACCAATTATCGCCGGAAGAATTAACTGCACAAACTGTTGCTCGTGGAGAAGGGGCTATCAATGATACCGGAGCTTTGATCATTAACACCGGCGAATTTACCGGCAGAAGTCCGGAAGATAAATTTACAGTGATTGATGATATTACCAGGGATACTGTTGACTGGAATAATTTTAATCTCCCCATTGAGCCAAAATATTTTGACATCTTGTATGACAAGATGATGACTTATTTTACCGATAAAGAAATCTGGGTAAGAGATTGCTATGCCTGTGCAGATCCAACCTATCGCATGAACATAAGGGTGATAAATGAAAACCCGTGGAGCAACCTATTCTGTTACAATATGTTTTTGAGACCAAAGGAAGATGAACTGGAAAATTTTACTGCCGACTGGCAAATTATACAAGCTCCAAACTTTAGAGCCAACCCTATCACTGATGGCACACGCCAGCACAATTTTGCAATGCTAAATTTTACAAAAAAAACCATCCTGATTGGCGGCACTGGTTACACTGGTGAAATGAAGAAAGGAATTTTTTCGGTACTCAATTATATTTTACCGCATGATAAAAATGTATTGAGCATGCACTGCTCTGCCAATGTTGGTAAAGATGGTGACACCGCCATTTTCTTTGGATTGAGTGGCACCGGAAAAACTACCTTAAGTGCCGATCCTAACCGCCAGCTGATTGGTGATGATGAACATGGCTGGACAGAAAATATTGTTTTTAATTTTGAAGGCGGCTGTTATGCAAAAACAATTGACCTTACCGAAGAAAAAGAACCTGAAATTTTCAGGGCTGTAAAGCCAGGTGCATTGGTGGAAAATGTTCCTTTCATTAAAAGCTCTGCCCAGCTGGATTTTACCAGTAAAGAAATTACACCTAACACAAGAATGAGTTATCCGTTGCATTTTATCAGCAATGCTTTGGAGCCTTCTATTGGCAATACGCCTAAAAATATTTTCTTTCTCACCTGCGATTCTTATGGCGTATTTCCGCCGGTAAGTAAATTATCTGCTGGGCAGGCCATGTACCAGTTCATTAGTGGATATACGGCAAAAATTGCCGGTACAGAGGCTGGTATAAATGAACCTAAGTCTACATTCAGCGCCTGCTTTGGTGCACCATTTCTACCATTGCATCCCGGGCAATATGCTGCTATGCTGGGCAAAAAAATGACTGCCAATAAAGTAAATGTGTGGATGATTAACACCGGCTGGAGTGGTGGTGGATACGGTGTTGGCAAGCGGATGAAACTGGATTTTACCAGGGCGATGATTACTGCCGCACTGGAAGGGAAAGTAAATAATGTGGAGTACGAAACACATCCTGTGTTTGGCATGATGATGCCCAAAAACTGCCCCAATGTACCAACAGAAATTTTGAACCCACGCAACACCTGGGCCGATAAAATTGCCTATGATGAAGCTGCTAAAAAATTAGCTTTACAATTTATTAAGAATTTTGAAAAATACGCCAGCGGCGTAACAGAAGAAATATTAGCTGCAGCACCAACTGTATAAACGATGTAGCGATTGTTAGCCAAAAAAGAAACCCTCTTGATTTTATTCAGGAGGGTTTTCTTATTAAAATACTTGATGTGTTTTAATAAATAATTTTAATACTGGTTTTACTATTATCGGGTTTAATAATTTCAAGTATATAATTTCCATGAGCAGTATTATTGTCCAAATCAATTACTGCATTACCATTCCCTTCTGCCTGTTGAATCTTTGTTATTTTTATCAACTGCCCGGTAACATTATATAAGGTGGCGGTGTATTCTCCTGCCGGTTGTGCTGTAAAGTAGAGGTTGATTTTTCCATCTGTTACCGGATTAGGGAATACTGCTATAGAAGAAGCCTGCTTTCCGAAAAACACTTTGGCAACACCTGTATATTTTTCCCTGCCATCAATATCAATACTTTTTACACGGTAATAATTTACTCCGTATTGTGGTTGCCCGTCTATCCATTGATAATAATTGCTGCTGCTGTTGTTGATTACATTTGTTTCAATTTGTTTTCTTGTAAAATGAACACCATCTGTTGACTTCTCTACCTCATATCTTTTTACATTGATCTCATTGGCTACTTTCCATTCTGTTTTGATAGTTGCATTTTGCCTGTATGCATTGATGTTGGTAAATGTTACCGGCAATATATTCATCAGCCTGAAATAAATTTTAAACCTGTCTTGTGATAATGAGGCTGCATCTGAAGTAACATTGAATGAATAAAGAGTCGTACCATCAACATTGAGTGCTGTTTCAATATTAGTAAATTTATCTTTTAAATAAGCCGTGGCAACAACGACATTCAAATTTGCTAACTGAATAGCGAATTGATAATTTTTTACTTTCATCGAACGCATGTTGTACTGTATGGTATCGGTCTCATTAATGGTTGCCTTCTTTTCAATTTGGTATAAAGCGCCACCTGCGCTGATGCCAAAATTCTCTGAATTATTGATCATTTTCTTTGCATCATCCAAATCGAGGGCATCAGAAAAATTATTTCCATACAATGTTAAAGCACCGTCAAGCAAAGTAGTGGTGCTGTCTGTATCTACAGAAGAAAGCAGAACGCTGATACGGCCAAGAGTATTATTGGGCATCGGTCTGAAAACGGTGCTGGTACTGGTACCCACTTTTGCATTTTCATTGATAACTACACTGCCTGCTCCAGAGTTTTGAATCAGGAATGCCTGGCCTGATTGTATTGTATTATTTATACTTAAAGCAGCTCCGTAACTGCCACCACCGGGGAATACTGTAAAGTCTGTGCCGGGCCCTCCGGTTTGAGTGAAATATTGATATGCTCCCACTCCTCTTATTCCTGTAAGTGCAGGATCCCACATTACAAAAGTAGTTCCGGTTACTGAACCACTGGTGCTTACATTTCTGAAATCAATGCTGGATGCAAATGGATTACCCACTACGCTATAGCTGCCTGTACCACCAGTTAAATTAATTGTCTGCTTACCTGTACGCAAGTTGCCTAAAGCCCTGATAACCGCATTGGAAGTAGCAGCATATTGACTATAATTTAAACTGGTCGATCTGTTTCCCCTAACAAATAACATGTATCCTTCATAATCCTTTACTGTTGTGCTAAGTGTATTGGGGATACCAGACCATGATGAAGAAGCCCGGTTAAATATCATTAAAGATGGATTGTTTAATACTGTTGGATCAAAGCCAAGAGATGAACTGGAGCCACTGATATGGATGCCAAAACCAGGGTTAGGATTCAGGTTATTGGCATACACTAAATCTGCGTTTACAACACCTTCCTGCCAGGCTGCATTAATGGTGGGTGCGGCAGTAAGCTGAACCGGAACCGTCATCATTCTCCATCCTCTTTTTGCAGGAATATACCTTTCAATTTGCACTTTGCCTGAAATACTTCCTAAAGCATTTCCAGAGCCATCTACGGGTATCTGTGCTACTCTTGCAGTACCATTGGCATCCGACTTTAAAGTTAAATTATCAAAGCTGTTAAATACAGCACCACTCGCCACTGCAATACTGCCGGCACTACTTCCGGCCGTTATATCCAGTACCGTCTGCAAATCTGCAGAGGCACTAGCATTTAAAAATAAATTCTTCAATGTTCTGCTTCCACTTGTAAAGAATAATGGTACGCTGGTTCCACTTATACCTACACTGGAAGTGGATGATCCGCCTAAAGTGCCACTGCTTCTTTGAAGATTGTTTATAGTAAGTGTATCTCCATTTATTCCCAATGAACCAGCAGTTAAATAAAGTGTTCCGGCAACAGTATAGTTTGCAGAAGCCGCATTCATAGTAACGCCTGAAGAGTTAAATATAGTTAGGTCATTCACTGTTCTCGGCAAGCCATTTCCAGTAGCCTGCAGTGCAGAACCATAGTATACATAATTTCCACCTGTGCCAAAATTACGGGTAGAGGTTTGTACATTACCCGTTGCTCCTGATGAACTGATGCCTGCTGTAGAAGCCATTCCCAAAGTGCCCCCGCTTTGCACAGTAAATGAGCCAGTTCCTGAAACTGTTAGTGTACCGCAGTTTAACCTGCCGCCTGAACTGATTGATGCAGCACCATTAGATACAAACCCTGCACCCAATGTCATAGTGGTGTTGGCAGCTACAGTGGTACTACCTGCTACGGTTACAGTAGAAGTGGTGATTTTGTTAGCTGTTCCACTGCCGTCTCCATTAGACAATATTAAATTTCCATAAGTTAATGACCCTATTGAAGGGGTGCCGTAAACAGTCTGTGTTAAACCAACGCCTGCATTGTATTCAATTGTACTGGTTGATGAAATATTTAGTGTACTGAATCCTCCGGGGAAATTACTTCCTGCTACTACCACCCCTCTGCCATTTCCTGGGCTTACAATTGAATTGTCATTTCCTAAAATTAGTTTTGCTGTACCATTAAGTGCTAATGTACCCCCCTGTGCATCCCTTATCCATTGGCTTGTAGCAAGGTCTACCGTTGCGCCATTGTTAATGGTAAAATTGTTAAGTATATTATCTGGGGTATAGGTACCTGTTACATGTTTTACATAAGGAGTGTTTTGATTTCCCACCACCATGTTATAAAAATTATCATAATAATAATCATTGTTCCATAAAACTTCCTGTAAGCCTGTTCCGTCAAATTCAATGATACCTGGCGTGGTACCTGTTCCAGGAACACCACTTGGCAAAATGAATTTTGCTGTCCTACCAAATAACACATCACCCCTGAAAGTTATTTTACTGTTGATATTTCCAACTAAAATACTTTGTGGCGCATTGGTTGCAAAATAAGTAGGCCCAATTTGTGTATTCCCTTTAAAATCTACAATCCCTGAACTGTTGCTGTTTTCACCTATTTCAATAACAGTAGTATTATCCCCGCTTAACACATCAATAACAGCATCTCCGTTTACAGTCAGGGTTCTATTTTGGGTACTCAATATGGCTGTTTTATTAGTGCCGGTAATAGTATAGGTAAAATTATAAATACCTGCATTTGCACTAAGTGTAATAGTTGCAGAGCTATTTAATGCAAGAGAAACAGAATTACACTGTGAAGGTATAACTGGCGATGCCACATAAGTTGAGCTGGAGGTTGACCAGTTGGCAGCAGTATTAAAATCAGTACCGGTGGTTGCACCTGAAAGTGATGAACCTTTCCCTCCCCAGTACAAAGTAGTTACTGTACCGCAGGAAACACTCGTTGCCGTTGTTACATTTCCTGTTAACGGGCCTGAAGAAAGATACAAAGGAGTTGTTCCACAAGTACTTTTGTTATATGCATAGATCCAGAAGTAATAAGTGGCACCTTGTGTTAGCCCTGTTGCATTAAATACATTGCTTGTTCCTACATATTGTATGAACCCTCCAAGTGCACTCGTGCCTGATGTATAAGTTGTACCGTTAGAAGGGTTGGTGGGAGCTGTATTTGTTGCTGTCCTTACCACCAGGTAATTTGTTGCAGTAGCACTTGTTGTAAAAGCTGCTATTATACTGGTGGTTCCTACAGTTGGAAATGTTAGTGCTGTAGGTTGTGCTGATGGTGCAAAAACTGAACTCCCAACTCCTAAAATTACATAGTTAGAAATAACAGAGCTGCAGGAAGCACTTGATACAACACAGTTATAGTCTGTAGCTGCATTCCCAGCTAATGCAGGATTAATTGTTAACGTTGCCGTTGTCGCTCCGGATATGCTGCCCCCATTTGTTATATTGGTTGTTCCTTTTCGCCACTGATAGGTTAAAGAACTGCCGGATGCTGCAATAGTAAAACTTGCGGATAATCCTGTACAAACTGTTTTATCTATAGGTTGGGTTGTAATCGAAGGAGGAGCATTTATTGTTAATGTAAATGAATTACCTGTACTGGAACATCCGTTGGCGTTAGTTACTGCCAATGTTCCTGTATAGGTTCCTGCCGCCACACTTGCCGCAATCGAAAAAGTAATAGGAGTGGCAGGAAGTGCTGTACTACTCACATTTACAAGACCTGCAGCCAGGGCTGCTGCATTCCAGGTAATGGTATAATTAGTTGGTGAATTAGTGGTAGCACTATAACTAAGGGTACTCGTTTGCCCACTGCTGCTGAAACATTTTGTTGTTGCTGTGGCTGATGCTGTAATAGTTGGTAATGGATTTACCAATACTGTTACTGTTTGAGGCGAACCTGCACAGCTGCCACTTGTAGAGGTTGGCGTGACAGTATAAATTACTGATGTTGCCGAAGTTGTTGAAAGTGTCAGCGTATTACTTAAGGTACTGGTAGATTGAGTAGTGATACTTTCCCCTGTAACATTTGCATTGCTGGTGGCTATCCAGGTATAGTTTGATGAAATATCACTTGTTAATGGTATACTTACCGTACCGCCTGTGCATACACTTGCCGTGGAGGCACTTGTCATTACAGGTATAGAACTAATAGTTATAGTAAATGTATTACCCGTACTGGAACATCCGTTGGCATTAGTTACTGCTAATGTACCTGTGTAGGTTCCGGCAACTACACCTGCTGCAATTGAAAAAGTAATGGGGGTCGCAGGAAGTGCTGTACTACCAACATCTGTAAGTCCTGCCGCAAGCGCCGCTGCATTCCACGTAATGGTATAAAGTGTAGGTGTATTAGTGGTGGCACTGTAACTCAATGTAGAGGTTTGTGCACTGCCACTTGTACAGCGTGCTGCTGCACTGGCCGAACTGGTGATAGTTGGTAATCCTAATACAGTTATAGTAAATGAATTACCCGTACTGGAACATCCGTTGGCGTTAGTTACTGCCAATGTTCCTGTGTAGGTTGCTGCCGCCACACTTGCCGCAATCGAAAAAGTAATAGGAGTGGCAGGAAGTGCTGTACTACTCACATTTACAAGACCTGCAGCCAGGGCTGCTGCATTCCAGGTAATGGTATAATTAGTTGGTGAATTAGTGGTAGCACTGTAACTAAGGGTACTGGTCTGGCTGCTGCTGCTGAAACATCTTGATGCAGCTGTAGCAGATGCAGTAATGGTTGGTAAGGAATTAACAGTAACTGTAAAAGAATTGCCAGTGCTGTTACAACCACCTGCGGTAGTAACTGTTAAAGTACCGGTGTAAGTCCCGGCTGCCACACTGGCCGCAACTGGTATAGATAAAGGACTTGATGTAATAGCAGTACTACCCAAATTTACAAGACCGGCTGCCAATGCAGCTGCATTCCAGGTAACAGCATATTGCGTTGGCGAATTAGTGGTGGCAGTATAACTAAGGGTTGAGTTTTGTGCACTGCTACTTGTACATACGTCTAATGCAGTAGCAGAGCTGGTTATGGTGGGTAAACTGCTGAATGTTATTGTACCAAGGCTTTTTGTAAAGCCAGATGATCTTATACATCCGTTGTTGTCGGTTGCATTCAATAAAGCATAATTTTTAGTACTTGATGGGATTGGAATAGGAGTAAATCCTGTACCTGAAATAACTCCAGGCTCAGTTATGTTAATTGCCCCATTATCATAAACGAGTGTGAAAGGCCCGGTGCCACTGGTAGCTGTAAAAATTAACTGCGAGATTCCCACACCACCGCAAATTGTACTTCCGTTAAAGCTACCCTGGGGCAAATCATTAATTGTAAGGTCAGCTCCATTATCGGATCCGGTAACAGCAGGGCTACTGCTTATCACCCTTATCCTGTAGCCTGTTCCTGCTGCCGTACCCGATGGTATGGTGGCACTGATAGTACCAGTGTTGGCATTGCTTACCAAAGTGCCAATACTAACAGGGCTCGTAAAAATCCCGGAGCTGTTTGATAACTGTGCTGTGTAAGTATTACCACTAAAAATACCAATACTGGTAAAGGAAACCGATACATTGCTGCCTGCACAAAAGGGTGAGCCACTGATGCTGCTGGTAAGAATCATAAGGGCAGGGAGCTGTGATGCGATACAAATATTTCCGCTCATGTTGTTGGTACTGCCAAATCTTACAATTCGAACATAATAGGTGCTTCCTGCTGTTAAGCCAGTTAAAGTTAAATTTTCCTGTACCCCATTTCCCCCATTGTCTACGCATCCTATTTGTGTTAAGCTGCCGGGACAGGTTCCACTATAAGCATATATCATTGCATCCTTATTATTGGTAGATACATAGGAAATAGTGGCTGAAGTACCTGCAGCTACAAACTGCCCCCAATTATTAGTTGCTGTACCGCCGGTATTACAGGTACTCATTGCTGGGCCTGTTCCTGTACCACTTATATTAAATAAAGTGCCTGGTGTACAAGATGCAGCATTAACAGTCGTAATAGTTGTAGCTCCTGTGCAAGTAGTAGTTTGAGAAAAAACAGGATGAATAAAAATAAAATTGATGGCAGCTAAAACGGCCATCATCAATTTCCAGTTGCCTAATAACCTGTTTTTTTTGAACTGAAAACTTGTTTTTTCAGGATTGGATGTAAACTCTTTCATGGTCTTTTTGGGATATTGTTTGTAAACTTATCTATCTGATTAGAGGCATAGCTATAGCTAGACATAGTAATCCCTTATCAAATACTACCCAATAAAACGTTTAGTATTGATACTTTATTATATACAACTAAATAAAAAATAGCCGGCTTTTTATTTTTTTATAGTAAAAAAATTGGTTTTAGCAATAAAATGAAATAATTGGAGAATCCAATAAGCCTGTAAAATTTAAGGAGATTAATGAAAAAGAGTAAGATTTTACAAAATGAAAATAGAGGAAAACATAAGGTATCTGGTGACTTGAGCGTTTACTTTTTTATTATGCAGAATTAAAAATTCAGCCTATTGTAATTGTGAAGCAGTTCTGGAAAAAGGTGCTTTAAAAAAATCCTTCGGGTATTTTTTTATGTACCTCCATAAAATACCTGCAAATTCGGGATACTCCCTGAGATGGATACCCCGGCTTTTAACTGCCACAATAAAGGCCAGTCCAAAACTTACTGCAAAGTTTAAAAAGCCAATGCCCATCACGCCAAAAATAGTATAAAATAATTCCCTGCTGCTGATGTTGTGACCAAGCCCAAAGAACCCAATGGCAGTATTGGCAGCAGAAATAGTGATGTGCCGGATGTCGAAAGGAAGCCCAAATGTTTTACCCAAAAAACCAGCCATACCCAGAAAAAAACCCAGCGCTATATTACCAATCAAAGCACCCATATTATTTTCTATGTAATGAATAATTTTGTAGCGGCGCCTTTCACTAAAGCCATATTTAAAAGAAGTGGAATGCCGGAGCCGCTCCCCTATTTTGCTGTACACCAAATAGTTTTCTACAAAGCCGGCAATCAGTCCGCTGGCAAATAAAAAAAAACCGGTAAAGCAGGCATACAGCCAGGCAAGGCTGTGAAAGGGTTGCTGATCGGCCAGTAACTTGTGGGCGGCGGCAATTTGTTCTGGCGTATTTCCGCCAACAACCATTACTCCGGTAACACTAAAAAATAACCAGGCAAATAAATAAGAGAGCGGAAAAACTACTAATAAATTTCCTGTAAAAGAAGCCAACTGAGTACGGCTCACTTTACCAATGGTAATGGCCAAATTCCTCAGGTCGGGGCGGTCGCCAATTTTTTGTGCATCAAAAGAACTGGCTACATTGTTGGCAGTGTAGGCTGGTTGTTTGGTAGCCAGTGTGGAGCCGGTATCCTGAATTAAAATAAACCCAAGCGAATAATTTACGCTGTATAAAAAGCCCTGCCAGAAAGGAGCCAGCGCCATTTTGCCCAGCAGGTTTTTGATAATGCCAATAAAGGAAATAATGATACCGCCACCAATTGCACTTTGAAACATCTTCCAAAATTCTTTCCTTGTGGTGGTGATAAATTTCTCGCCGGTGCGTCCGCCATGTTCAGCTATTTGATAAGCCAGGTAGCCCGTATTTTCACTTAAAAATTCTTTAAGGGAGTTTTTTCTGTTTTCATTATGCACTACTGTTTTGAAGTAGGTTACAAAGCGTTCGGTATTAAACGAACTGTCAATATCCAATACATCCAGTATAATGAAAATCCTGTTGATCTGTTGTTGCAGGCGGGTGATAATGTAGGTTTGGGCAAGGCTGGTACCATAAGCAATGCGCTGGTCTTTTATCCACTGGATACTTTGATTGCAATTGTGTAAGGTTTCATTGATATTTTCCAGCAGTATGCGTTGCTTATTGATATCCATTAGAGCATTACCCTGAAAAATATATTCATTCACCAGCCGGTTCTGTTCCAAAAAAGGATACACTGCATCTTCAAAATTTTCATAGCGCTGGGTAATTTCTTTTTCCAAACCCAATGTGGTGATGCGGTAACTGAGTATCTGCAATGATTGCTGCAGTTGCTTTATCAGCGCAGGTTCTGTAAGGTTGATCTGTATGCCAAGCATATCAAAAAACTGCATCCACAAATTACTGTCAATGCCTTCCACCCAAATATGATCGCTTTTTTTGTAAAATATTTTATTAATTACATACAGAAAATTTCCAGGAGCCTGCAGTTCGGGCAGCAGCTTGTGTTTTATTTTACCAAATAGTTCCTGTATAAATCCCCGGCTGCTTACAATTCCATTTTCGGTTAATGCAATTACAATATTTGTTTTTAAAAATTGAGTAAGCAGTGCTTTACGGAGAGAAAAAAGTGAACTCCTGTCCTGACTTACCTGGTACAGCAATGCTTTAAAACGCAATTCAGCCTGGGCAATATCCTGGGGATCATTGGGGCGTATCTTGCCAATTAATTCCACTAAAAATTCAAGGCTGCGGTTGGGCGAATGCAAAGGCAACACAATAGCCTGCTGCTTTGCAGGTACTGATTGTTCGTCTTTTTTATTTTTTGATCGCCCTAGCATTGGTTAAAGATAAAATCTGTTGATTGCAGTGAGTTATTCTAGTACAAAGGTTGACTAATTGACAATTATAATGCCCAAAATGTTGCATAGCACTTTTTTTAAATAAAAAGCTAATGCCAATTTTTAAAAATGCCCTTAGCCAATAATACCATTCAAAAAAAATATGCCTCTGATTGAAACAACTATTTATAAAATCGTTGTTTCGGCTTATTTTTGTGCCACACCATTTATGCAACCATTTAGCAATACAAAGTTTAAACCCGATTCTGACACACTTACGCTGACAGAAGAAACCTGTGTACTTATTGTATGGAATGATGATGTCAATACTTTTGAATGGGTGATAGAAACACTGATAGACATTTGCGGACACAGTACTGAACAGGCTGAGCAATGTGCTATGATTATTGACAGCAAAGGAAAATATGCTGTAAAAGAAGGCAGCTACGAAACCCTGAAACCGATGTGTGATGCAATTACAGACAGGAGTATTAATGCTACCATTGAAGTGACTGCACAATAAAAAGCCATCCCCTTAAAATTATTTTTTATTATCTCCTAACTTCTTTTCAATTATTTTATTGCTAGGTTATTTTTCGCATGGCATAAATAAACATTAACCTTTTACAGCTAAAATTAATACCACCCCGATGATTATCCTGAACAGTAAATTATTTTTCCCCCCGGTGGATACGGCTGATAAAGAGGGCATACTTGCCATTGGCGGAGACCTTAATGCTGACAGGCTTTTGCTGGCTTACCGCAGCGGCATCTTTCCCTGGTACAATGATGACCAGCCAATCATTTGGTGGAGCCCTGACCCCAGGTTTGTTTTGTTTCCCAATAAAATAAAAGTGAGCAAAAGCATGCAGTCGGTTATAAAAAACAATCAATTTAAATTTACAATTAACAAAGCCTTTGCACAGGTAATTCAACATTGCAAAAATATTGACCGCAAAGAACAGGATGGTACCTGGATAACAGCTGAAGTAGAGAAAGCTTATACCGCATTACACCTGAAAGGGTTTGCCCACAGTGCTGAAGCATGGCTGAATGATGAACTCGTTGGAGGATTGTATGGCGTAAGAATTGGTAATATTTTTTTTGGTGAAAGCATGTTCAGTAAAATGAGTAATGCCAGCAAGTTTGCTTTTATTCAATTGGTAGAACACTTGCAGCAGGATGGTGTTGTATTAATTGACTGCCAGGTTTACACAGCACATTTAGAAAGCCTGGGTGCCGAGATGATTGGCCGAAAAAATTTTATGCAGCTTATATCAGCTCATTGCTGATATAATTATTTTTCAAAAGTATCACTTCATTTTTTTCAAAGAAAATTGCAGTTTGCAAAAAAAATCTGGTCTGAAAAAAGTAGTGATATACTTTTTTCAGACCAGAATAATACATTATTATTTACTAATTAAAATCCTTTTAATAAACACTTCGTTATCTAAAAATACTTTTACAATATAAATACCATTGTGCCAGTTTTCAAAATTAGAAAGTGCAACCGCTGCATTTCCATGCACCATTTCGCCGGGTGTTGTCCACATTAATTTTCCTACTCCGTCAAATATTTTTACCTGCATATTTCTTGCAGATGGAGCGTAAATATTCAGTGAAAGTTTATCTTTTACGGGGTTAGGAGCAATGTTTATTAAAGCCTTGCTGCTGTTTACTAATAAATCAAGTTTTATAACCTGGGATAATTTATACTGAACATTTGAACTGTACACTTTAAGCCGGTAGTAAATAACATTGCTGTTAATATTACTTATATCATCAGCTGTTGATAAATTTTGTGCACCCGTTCTTTGCCTGTCAGGATATACTTTTCCTGCAGAGGAGAAATGGATTCCATCTGTACTTCTCTCTACATCAAAAAAGTTTACTTCATCACTCTGTGCTACCTGCCAGCTTAAGTGGGCTTTGTTATCATTAATTTTTCCTGAAAAATGCAGTAAGTTACTGGCAAGAATACCGCAGGATGCATCAAAAGTAATTCTCAAAGTATCCGACGAATACACCGGGCAAACAGAACGCAATTGCTGTGTTACAATGTAAGTGCCTGGTGAATCTACAAATACAGAAGTTTTATTTGAAGTATCGGAAAAATGTCCGTCTAAAGTTGACCAGTTGTAAATAGAAGTAGTAAGCGGATTGGTAACTTTTAGATTACTAATACTGTTTATGCCACAAAAAACGGGCACTTGTGTAAATAGTTTTGTTTTTGGCACATTTAAAAAATCAAATGGCCCCACAAAATCTTTCAGCTCTGCAGTAAAAGAAGTAGAGGCCCTTGTTTTTACAACCACTTTTTGAAAAGGTTTGCTGCAGGTGTTGCCACCCAAAAGTGTTACCGGATCAAGCCCAAGTTTTGTTAAATTAACCGAGAACTCCATGAACTGTTTGGTAACATAATTATCAGTAACAGAATTATCTCCCAATACAATTTTAAAAGGCCCTGCCCAGGTATCTTTAGCGCTTTGTAACCCAGAATAAAAGGCACCAACAGTTTTTGGAACTATACTGGCATACCCGAATTGTGCTCCATTACTTGCTCCGTCAAACTGCCCTCCCCAATTAAAATTTACAGGTGTTGTTGTGAGTACATTTCTATCGACCCAGATACGGGCTTCTATTAGAGTAAGTGCAGAAGTACCAAATTCTTCAGTTAAAATAATATCGCCGGGTTGTATAATATTCCCACCTGCATCAAACTTCCAGCTGGTATGGCCGGCATCAGGCCCGTAACCCGAAAAGGTTCGGCTAGACCTGTCAAACGTAATATCGCTCTGGTACATTTCAAAATCGAAGTACCTGTTTCCAGTAGTATTTTCAATAGATAATCCCCCAAACAACCAAAGAGAGTCGGTTGAATTAACACCTGCTCTTCTTACATGCATGAATACATCTAAGATTTCATTTTTATCAGGTATTGATTGCGAAACGGGAGACGTCCATACAACAGGACTCTGGCCATTTTTATTAGACCCGGAAGCGAATATTGTGGAATCATCGCCATGAAAATCCCGAGCATATACTGCATCCATCAGCAAATCATTTGTTACAATAGCAAAAGCAGGGTAGCTCATATTTCTAACAATGAATTTATTTAATGTAGCCGGGTTGGTAGTGTACCCACTTACAATAGCTGCCGCACCAGTGGTATCTATCATATATTTACCAGCGCCGGGAAGTCCGCTTGAAAACCATTCATCGGTCCGGTCAATATTTGACCCATTAAAATAATTAGCTTTTAAATCAGCATCCACACCAAAATTGGCCTTGATTTGAGGAGTGATAATTTGGGCAGAAAGGTTTGCTGCAAATAATATGCATAGCAACAATTGTAAAAACTGTTTCATAAGGATGTATTTTCGGATTAATAGTTTTCAGCAATCACACAATAGCATTGTATTCGTTTTCATTAATACGCAATTGTATGAAATTGGCTTCTCACCATCTGAACAGAGTGGTAACGCTGAATCGTAAAGGGATATTGTGTTGAACAAAAAAATATTTCCCCCAGAGGTGTACCGCTTGAAATTGACAGGTATAATTTTTATTAAATTAATCACAACTTCAACCCTTCCACCACTTCGCCTTCAATATCATAATCATAAGCCTTGGTAATTTTTACATTTACAAAATCACCAGCAGTTAATTTTTTCTTACTGTGGATGATGACTTCATTATCTACTTCCACGCTGTCAAACTCTGTACGGCCAAGGTAACGGCCGGCTTCTCTTTTATCAATGACCACTTTAAAGGTTTTACCAACCTTTGCCTGGTTTTTCTCCAAACTTATTTCCTGCTGCACCTCCATTATCTCTTGTGCCCTTTCTTCTTTTTCTTCTGCCGTAATATCGTCTTTCATATCATAAGCACTTGTACCTTCTTCATGGCTGTAAGTAAATGTACCCACACGGTCGAACCGCATTTTTTGTAAAAATATTTTTAATTCTTCCACATCATCCCTTGTCTCACCAGGAAAGCCTGCAATCAATGTTGTTCTTATACAGATATCAGGAATTTTATTTCTTATCTCTCCAATCAGGTCTTCCATTTCTTCCCTTGTTATTTGCCGCTTCATCAACCTTAGCATATTGTTAGCCGCATGTTGCAGAGGCATGTCGAGGTAATTACAAATATTGTTTCTTTCTTTTATCGCATCAATAATATCCAATGGAAATTTAGAAGGATAGGCATAATGCAACCGTATCCATTCTAATCCCTGTACATCTGCCAGCGCATGTAATAATTTGGGAAGCTCTCTTTTCTTATAAATATCCAGTCCGTAATAAGTAAGCTCCTGTGCAATCAACATCACTTCTTTTACACCACGCTGTACCAAACGTTTTGCTTCATCTACCAGCGATTCAATTGGCCTGCTTATATGCTGGCCTCTCATTAACGGGATAGCACAAAAAGCACAGGTACGGTTGCAGCCTTCGCTGATTTTCATATAAGCATAATGCTGTGGCGTGCTTAATAATCTTTCACCAATCAATTCACTTTTATAATCTGCATCAAATTGTTTTAAGATCATTGGCAGTTCCATCGTGCCGAAGTATGCATCCACTTCCGGTATCTCCGCTTCCAAATTATTTTTGTAGCGTTCGCTGAGACAGCCCGTTACATACACTTTATCCAGCTTGCCGCGTTTTTTCAGTTCTACCTGTTGCAAAATGGTATTGATACTTTCTTCTTTTGCTTTTTCAATAAAGCCGCAGGTATTTACAATTACAATATTGTGGTCTCTCTTTGCATTCTCATGCACTGTATCAATATCATTGGCAATCAACTGACCACTCAGCACTTCACTGTCCACCATATTTTTACTGCAGCCCAGTGTAATGATGTTTACTTTGTCTCTGTGTATTGTTTTTGTCTTCATAATAATGTGGGCAAAGGTAATGAGTTTTGGCTTGGTGATTTTACCGGCTGTTACACAACCACCTTCCTGAGCTTATTTAAATATGTTTCATCAAAAGTTGCCCCCAAACCTGCTACTTCAGGCACTTTCACCTCTCCTGTGTTGCTGTAACAAATGCCACCAATCACCGGGTCTTCTTCAAACATCAGCGGCGTATCAAAATCACAATGCACAATCCTAACGCTGCTGAGTGCAACATGCGCCGCTGCAGTAAATGCCAGTCTTGATTCTAAGAAACCACCGATCTGTATGTTGGTATTATTTTCTTCAGCAATGCGGATAATTTTTTCCGCTACAAAAATGCCGGATGATTTTCCAAGTTTCAAATTGAAATAATCACAGGCACCAATATCAAGCAGGCGCTGTGCATCATGTTCATCGCAGCAACTTTCATCTGCCATTATTTTGATAGGGCTTTGTTTTTTTATAATGGGCAAATCCATAAAATTCCATCTTGGTATCGGCTCTTCACAATGCTGAATATTGTAAGGCTGTAATGCTTTTAAAATTTCAATCGCATCGCCGGTATTCCATCCCTGGTTGGCATCAATGCGAATGGGTAATTCATCACCGATTGCTGCTCTTATTTTTTGTATTCTTTCAATATCGTCTTCTTTTGTACCACCCAATTTTACCTTCACTACCTGGAAACCGTTGGCTTTTATTTTTGCTGCATCAGCTGCCATTTTATCTGCATTTGCAAAACTTACGGTATAATCTGTAATCAATATTTTGTTATTGTTTCCACCCAAAAAAGCATACAATGGCAGCCCGGCATGTTGTGCAGCAATATCATACAATGCCATATCAAAAGCACTCTTGATGCTGCTGTTGGCATAGATCACACTGTTCATTGCTTTGTGGCAGCTTTCAATATCCAGTGCATTTTTATCTTTTAAAACTGCTGCCAGGTATTTACCAACCACCATACCCGTCTCCATGTTTTCGCCATTGATAGTCATAAAGGGGCTGCATTCACCAACCCCTGTAATGCCTTCATTTGTTTTTATAATAACAATTACATTTTCTGCATGAGTAAGTGGCCCAAGAGAAATGATAAAAGGTTCCTTGAGTTTTATTTTAGAGGCGTAGAGACTTATTGATTGAATGGTAGTTGATGCAGACATTGATATGTGTTTTGACAGCAGCAAATATATCCATCGCAAAGAAGCAAAAAGGCAAAGCGGCAAAGAAAAATTTTCGGCTGCCATAAAATAAAACGCTTCTTTACTAATCAATTTAGTGTTCTTATATTTGACATCCCATGTATGCAATTGTAGATATTGAAACCACCGGCGGCTATGCTTCTGCTCACGGCATTACCGAGATTGCAGTTTATGTACATGATGGCGAAAAAATTGTACAGCATTTTGAAACACTTATTAATCCCAATCAATCTATTCCACGTTATATCCAGGCGCTTACAGGCATCAGTGATGAGATGGTGGCAACTGCTCCACAATTTGGTGAAGTGGCTGATGTATTATATGAATTGCTGAATGATAAAATTTTTATTGCACACAATGTAAACTTCGATTACTCTTTTGTAAAGCATCATTTAAAAGCAGCAGGCTTTGACCTAACGGCAAAAAAATTATGTACCGTGCGGTTGGGAAGAAAAGTTTTTCCCGGCCTGGCTTCTTACAGTTTGGGCAACTTGTGCCGCTCCTTACAACTGCCTATTGACAACCGCCACAGGGCTGGCGGAGATGCCAAAGCCACCGTAAAATTATTGGAGCATTACATTGCCAACGGCGGTGAAGAACACATTGAACAGATGCTGAAAAAATCTTCGGCAGAGCAATGGCTGCCGATGCTGTTGAGCAAAGCAGATATTCAAAAACTACCCGCCTGCCCGGGTGTATATTATTTTTTAGATGCAAAAGATAAAATTATTTATGTAGGCAAAGCAATCAACATTCGTAAAAGGGTGAGCAGTCATTTTACCCACAATGATGCAGACAGAAAGCGGCAGAATTTTTTACGCACCATCAGCAAAGTAAATTATAAAGCCTGTGCCACTGAACTGGAAGCCATTGTGCTGGAGAGTGCAGAAATTAAAAGGTTGTGGCCCAAATACAATGTAAGCCAAAAGCAGCCACAGCAAAAATATGCACTGTACCAGTTTGAAGATAACAAAGGATATCAGCGGCTGGCGATAGATAAAAAGAAAAAACATTTTCCATGCCTGTATAGTTTTAATTTATTGCATGAAGGCCTAGTGATGCTGAAAAAAATGATTGAAGAATTTGAACTGCATGAAAAATTATGCTTCATTGATAAAACGCCTTTCACAGAAAATGACATTGCTTTTTTAGACCCACCAATTGTTTATAATGGAAAAATAAAAAGGGCTTTAGAAGCGCTGGATGAAAAGCTTCCCACTTTTGCAGTGATAGATGATGGAATAAAAAAAGATGAAAAATTATACCTGCTGGTTGAACGGGGTAATTTTTGGGGAATGGGTTATTTGCCTGCAACCATGGCAATTAAATCAGCAGCAGATTTAAAAAATTTTTTACAGCCATATGCTGATAATGATACCATCCGCAACAGCATTTATTCTTTTGCAGAACAGAATCCCGGCAAAAAAATTCTGTTAAGTACTTAAGTTTTTTAAATAAAAAAAACGAAACAAAGCCTGCAGCATATTTCATCTGTAGAAACTTTGTTTCGCTGTAGTAAATGAAAGTTTTATTTAGAACTCAAATCTGCCCTGTAAGTGAGCAGTTCACTCCATATATTATCAACATATTGCTGGTAAACTTCCGCCACTTTATCCCAGGAATCTGATCCGTACATGGCTTCATACCTGTCTTTGAATGGCTTTCTGAAACCATCTTCCCTTTCTTTTAATCCCTGCTTGTATCTTGTTGCCAAAACATATTGTGCAGGTCCTGAAGAACTGGCTTGGTAAACAGCAACAGATTCGCCTCCGGCTTCCCACACTTTTTTAAAGTTTACAAATACTTCTCTCAGTTTAAAACCCCATCCAATTTTAGGATAAAAATGAGTAATGTTTATTTGTTTGCTGTAATCAGTCAACGCAACAGAACTCAACGTGTCCTGGTAAATGGAGTATGTACTGGTGCCCCTGTCGGTAAGATAGATGGCTACATTTTTATTCCAGTCAATGTTGTGTTCATCACTGATATTGCCCCTCCCGTCAATTGCATCCCAACTGTTAGGCCCTTCTACAACATGGTACCCTCCGGCGTCTGGGCCAGATTGGATATCAAATACCCTCCATTTAAAATCGCCGGTGTGATACTTTTGTGCATGGGCGGCCAGCGCCTTTTCAAACTCCAGCACTTTGTCAACTTTTGGAAACATGCGTTGTGCATTCACAACATTTTTTTTCTGCGCTATTGCCATTGCAGGAATCAAAAGGCAGAGAAGAAAGATTTTTCTCATTGTAAAAAATTTTTAGGTTAAAATAAAAAAAGTGCAGCATTTGACAGGGGACGAAAGAAAGGTAAAATAGAAATTAGATTTATTAAATGCAAGTAAAATTTTATTTATTTTAATTTAATGGCTAATAGTGTATCCATCAGCGTTTATTCACAGGGATTCAGTATTGATAATGCAGTGTTCTTATTTTACAATTTTTTATTTGAAGGCACACCGTTATTTTCGCAGCCCCAATTTTAATTATACTTAATTATGTCAAATATTTTCATTCTGCCAATAGCTGTAAAACTCAATATCAAATTACAGCAGGTACAAGCGGTAATCACTTTGCTGGAAGAAGGCAGCACTATCCCCTTTATTGCCCGTTACCGAAAGGATAAAACCGGGGCATTGGATGAAGTGCAGATTCAGCAGATACAGGACGAAGCAAAGTTTTTAAAAGAATTTACCGAACGAAAAACATTTATAGAAAAGACCATCACCGAGCAGGAAAAAATGACGGAACTCCTGCAGGACAAAATCAACAAAGCAACTACCATTGCGGAGCTGGAAGATATTTACCTACCCTACAAACCAAAAAGAAAAACCAAAGCACAAACCGCCAGGGAAAATGGTTTGGAGCCATTGGCTAATTTATTACTGGAACAAAAAGACATTGACATAACTGCACAAGCCACTGCTTTCATCAATGAAAAAGTAGCCGATGCAGATGCCGCATTGCAAGGTGCAAGAGACATCATTGCGGAGATAATAAATGAAGATGCACAGGTAAGGGCAAAGCTGCGTAAACTGTTTGAAACAGCAGCCACTCTGCAAAGTAAAGTGGTGACAGATAAGGAAACTGAAGGCATCAAGTACAAAGATTATTTTGATTTTAGCGAACCGATTGCTAAAACTCCATCACACAGAATCCTTGCAGTGCTTCGTGGATTTTTGGAAGGATATTTACGCATTGCCATTTCACCCATGGAAGAAGTGGCGCTGGAATTAATTGATGAATTGTACATCAAAGGAATGAGTACCTGCAGTGATCAAATTAGAAAAGCTGGTAAAGATGCTTACCGAAGATTATTGCAGCCGAGCCTTGAAACAGAGTTCAGGACTGCCTTAAAAACAAAAGCAGATGAAGATGCCATCAACGTATTTGCAGAAAATCTTCGGCAGTTATTGTTGAGTTCTCCATTGGGCAGCAAACGAATTTTAGCGATTGATCCCGGCTACAGAACCGGTTGTAAAGTGGTTTGCTTAGATGAAAAGGGAGACCTACAAAAAACTGACCTCATCTTTCCGCATGAAGCAAATAGAGTACATGCAGAGGAGATGAAAATTAAAAATTTAGTACAGCAATACAGCATAGAAGTTTTCGCAATCGGTGACGGAACAGCAGGAAGAGAAACAGAGCAGTTCATCAAAAAATTAAACCTTGGCCTGCCGGTATTTTTGGTAAATGAAGATGGTGCTTCTATTTACTCAGCATCAGAAATTGCCAGAGAAGAATTCCCCAATGAAGATATTACTGTACGGGGTGCCGTTAGTATTGGAAGAAGACTGATGGATCCGCTGGCAGAATTAGTAAAGCTTGACCCAAAGAGTATCGGCGTGGGCCAATACCAGCATGATGTAAACCAGTTTCGTTTAAAAGAAAAACTGGATGCCACTGTTATTAGTTGTGTAAATAATGTAGGTGTAAACTTAAATACTGCCAGCAAAAATTTATTGAGTTATGTAAGTGGTATTGGCAGCACACTGGCAGACAATATCATCAAACACAGAAATGAAATTGGCAAATTTACCAACCGCAAACAATTGTTGAAAGTGCCAAGGCTTGGTGGAAAAGCTTATGAACAATGTGCCGGATTTTTACGCATCAAGGGAGGTGATGATTTACTGGATGCAAGTGCTGTACATCCGGAAGCTTACCCGGTAGTGCAGGCGATGGCAAAAGATTTATCAGTAGATGTAAAAACATTAATTGGGAATGAAACATTGCTGAAAAATATTGAAGCAAAAAAATATACCTCTGAGACGATTGGAGAACTTACCATAAAAGATATTTTAAGTGAATTAAAAAAGCCCGGCCTTGATCCAAGAAGTGAAGTACAGGCATTTGAATTTGCAGCTATTTACAGTATTGATGATGTAAAAATTGGAATGGAAGTGCCTGGTGTGATAACAAATATCACCAGGTTTGGCGCCTTTATAGATATTGGTGTAAAACAGGATGGGCTGGTGCATGTGTCTGAAATTTCTCACACTTACATCACCGATCCCAACGAGGCACTGAAGCTGAATCAAAAAGTAAAAGTAAAAGTGATGGAAGTGGATATTGCCCGAAAAAGAATTGCTTTGTCTATCAAACAAACCGAGGCTCCGCCTGCAAGAGGTCAATATAATAAACCTGGCGGGCAATTAAATACCAAAGTAAATAAGCCGAAAGCGGAACCCACAATGAATGATGCATTGGCGCTGTTAAAACAAAAATTTGGCAAGTGATTGTATGATTTTCTATTGTGCTATTTCGCTCTGAATTTTTATTCAACGAAATAAAAAACATCTTTACAAAAAAAATACCGGTTGTGCTACAACCGGTATTTTTTTTAATTTTTATTTTACCTCTCCTTATTTTATTTTAATCAGCTTAAGTGTTTTAACACTATTTCCCTGTGTAATCTTCAGTATGTAAAGCCCGGTAAAAAAACCTGAGCCAAAAGTATATTGCTGATTTGAATTGCCACTGGCAGTATAAACTGGTTTACCATCAATGGTGGTAACAACAATGGCTACCCTTTCAGTTGTTCCTCCTTCAAGTACCAAATTAAAATTAGCATTGGCAGGATTTGGATAAGCAGTTACTGCTAATTCTTTATTTGAATCAATACTGCTTGTTGCAGAGACAGGTATTGCCGTCCTTGCAGCAGTTTGTGTAATTGTAATTGTTTTAGAAACTACACACCCGGCAGCATCTGTCACTGTATAAGTATAAGTTCCCACTTTCACATTGGTGAATGAGCCGGTACCTGTATAAGGTGCAGTACCGCCTATGGCAGTAACTGTAACCGTAGTGCTGCCGCCGGTAACATTGATAACCCCCGCCGTGGTTGTTACTTGTAGTGGAGCTGCCGGCTGTGTTGTATTCACAACAGAAGTTACCGTGTTTCCAACGGCATCCCCAATTACATAATAATAAATACTGGCAATTTTACTGGTCGTATCCCATGCTGCAGTATTGTTGCCGTTGGGGCTAACGACTGAAACATTATTTATACCTGTTTCAAATCTTCCGTTATTATACAGACTTGCACCTTTCAGTTTATTGCCTGCACCAGCTTCAAAAAAAGCTATATTATCTACATAAGTTGTACCTGAGTTTTGATTGAGAAAAATAACAAAACTGGCCGCTGCATCAGTCGTTGGTGCAGAAAATATAAACTCATGGTCTTTTTGCCCTGTACCAAATGTTGCAGTTTGCAAGCCGGTGAGCAAAGCCCATGGGGTAAAAGTTTGCCGCATGGCCACCATCAGGCTGCCAACGGCGGTAGTACCAAAAGTACTAAACCGAAGAATATAGTTTTTAGCTGCACTGGAAGCTCCAATAGTATAATACACTGAAGTATATGCACCCGCAATGCTTGAAGGGAAGGAGACGACTAATGAACCCTTGCCAGCATCAATGGTAACATTACCAGTACCGGTATAGGGTAGAACACCACCGGTTGCAGTAACATTTGCCACAGTGGCTTTGCCAAAGCAATTGATATTTATGGAAGTGGTAACGGGTAATAATGTTGATGGAACCGGTTGAGTAATTGTGATCGTTGTATTGGCAGAGCATCCTTTAGCATCTGTAACAGTATAAGTATAAGTGCCGGCAGTAACATTGCTAATGGTACCTGTTCCGGTATAAGGTATTGTCCCACCGGTAGCCGCAACCACCACCGAAGTGGATCCTCCGAATGCAGTGATTGTGCCTGGTGTGGCAGTTACCTGCAGCAAATCCGGCTGAGCAGTTTTTACCATTGCAGTGGCTGTTGAATTGATTGCATCCTTGATGGTAAAATAATACACAGCAGGAATCTTGCTAGTAGTATCCCAGGAAGAAACAGGGGTATTATTAATATTGGCAATCATCAAGTTGCTGATACCAGATTCAAAATCCCCATAATTATACAGGTTTGTACCTTTCAGATTATTAGCGCTGTCTGCTTCAAAAAAAGCGATATTGTCTACATAAGTAGTACCGGAATTTTGGTTGAGATCAATGATAAAACTGGCAGTGGCTTCTGTTGTAGGTGCTGTAAATATAAATTCGTGGTCTTTCCTGTCTGTTCCAAAAGTTGCATTTTGCCAGCTTGTAAGCAATGCCCATGGATTAGAAGATTGCCTGATGCCTGCCCTAAGGCTGCCCGTGGCTGTTGTACCCAAAGTACTAAACCTTAAAATATATTTTTTTGCTGAACTTACCGGCCCAATACCATTATACAAAGCGGTATTATTTCCGGATGCAGTTGAAACAAAAGATATTTTTATTGATCCCTTACCTGCAGCAACATTATAGTTTCCTGTGCCCGTAAATGGTGGAACGCCGCCAATTGCACTAATATTTACAGTGGCAGTGTTGCCAAAACAATTGATAACAGGTGAGGTAGCGGTTAATGAGATCGCAGCAGACGGTTGGGTAATGGTAATGGTTGCTGTGGAAGAACATCCTTTGGAGTCTGTTACTGTATAATTATATGTACCAGCACCAACATTACTCACCGTTCCTGTTCCTATGTAAGGCGCAGTGCCACTGGAAGCAGTAATAACTACAGATGTAGTACCACCGAAAATGCTGATAATACCCGGAGTGGCTGTAGCTTTCAAAGCTGCTGAGGGTTGAGTTATGGTTAATGATACAGTATTGCTGCCCCCTCCTGCATCTCTTACTGTGTAACTATACAGCCCGGCACTTACTGTAAAAATACCCGTGCCGGTATAAGGCAGTATGCCACCGGAAGCTGATACTGTTACAATTGATGTTCCTCCAAAACAGTTTATTGAAGCTGCTGAGGCAGTGGCTTTTAAAACTAAGGGCTGGGTAATAGTAATCGTAGCACTGGATGTACATCCTTTTGCATCACTTACAGTATAAGTATAAGTGCCTGCAATAACATTAAGAAAAGAACCTGTTCCGGTGTACGGAGCTGTACCACCGGTAGCTGCTAGCGTAACTGTTGTTGTTCCTCCAAAAACATTTATTGAACCCGCTGTTGCAGTGACTTTCAGTGCTGCTGAAGGCTGGGTTACAGTAATGGTGGTGCTGACAGAAGCACCTGTTAAATCCTTAACAATGTAAGTGTATATTCCTGCCGGAACAGTAAAAGTTCCTGTTCCGGAATAAGGAGGAATACCGCCAACTGCAGTTATTGTTACAACAGATGTTCCTCCAAAACAGTTTATCATATTTGCCGATGCTTGTGCTGCAAGTGGCTGCCTTATCACAGAAGTATCTTTTACCAATATTTTTGAAGTAAATGGGGCCAGGGAAATTGTGCCGGCATAATAGACTGTGTCAACACCAATATAATTGGCGCCTAAAGCAATTGTTTTTGTAACAGTTGTTGGGTTGTACTCGAAACGCAGGTAATCATCTACGTTATATGGTGTGGCATCAGCTTCATACAATTCAATATTATCTATGTAGGTAGTACCGGAGTTTTGTTCAATTTCAATTACAAAACTTGATGTTGCTTCGTTAATCGGTGCTGCAAATAAAAATTCATGATTTACTATACCGGTGCCAAATATTCTTGTTTGAAGTGGTACCAGATTGGTGTAAGGCGAAGTCGATTTTCTTAAATAAGCATTTACGATTCCATAAGGAGTAGTGCCAAGAGTAGTAAAACGGAAAATATAATTTTTGGTGGCACTTACAGCTCCAATAGGCGTATGTAGAGTGCCGTATCTATTTGCTACAGGACTTGAAAAATCCATCCGTAATGAACCTATACCGGAAATTTTACCTAAATTATCCCAGACGGCTGTTACATTGGCTCCAAATAAAGTAAGCCCAAGTATGTTGGTTAAAAATTGACCATTCGTAAATAAATTAGCACCAGTTACACTTCGCAATGTGAACTGCGGCGCCTCTCGGAAGGGTTTTTTGGCATTGGAATCTTTTTTAGAAAATGCTTTCCAGCCCTCCAGCGATTGTAATGATGCAGGAACCCCAGCTCCACCGATAGTAAGGTAATATTCAAATTTAAAATCAGGTTGGTTACTCATGCTGTAGCAATTACTGTCTATATCGCCTAATTGATGCAGCACATTCTGAAAGGAGTTAACTACCGGCTCGTTTAAAGCATTATTAGTGTAGGCGAAACTTTTTTGTACATCTGTTTTAGGGTAGCAGATATTGTTTTTTATAGTAAGGTCTTTAATTTCTCCTGTGGCAGCCCAGCGCATGATGCTTATGGCATCAAGATTATTAAAAAACGTATTTCCCTTAATTTTTACATTAACGGGATTGTTACAATGTATCCCATGTTTGCTATTATTAAAAATGCTGTTATTCAATACATCCACATTCACGGCACGCCCATCCAGGTGAATACCAGATACAAAGATACTTGTAACACCAGGGCCGGAAGGGCAACCAATACCATTTGTAATAATATTATTCCTCACCACCCTGTTAAAATATATGGTTCCGGGGTCTGAATCTGTACCCGGGGTCCATGTGTAAATACCACCGGCATCGTCCTTTACAAAACAGTAATAGTTGACAATATTATTGTTGACACTTACATTACTGCCTTCAAATTCAATACCTGCAAAGCCTACCGTATCTACTTTGTTGTATTCTATCAAGACATTGTTTTGTGCAAATGCAATAATGCCTTTGTAAGAATGCCCCCCACTTAATCCCATCCCGGGAAGTGTGCCGGTATTTTTTATAACACAATTCCTGATGGTGCTGTTATTTACATAGCTGTTATTAAATTTTATCGCATTACTAAGTATGTAATTGGTAGTACAGTTTTCTACCAAAATATTTGATACGTTTTGGGACATCACTCCGGCCTCCCCGGCATTGCTTATATCGCAATTTTGAATATTGACATTAGAAGTGTTATTTACATAAATTGTTACGACATTTGCCCCTTCAAAAGCAATATTATTCACATTGATATAACTACTTTCACTAATAGTAAGAAGCGTATCAATTGTACTTGCTCTGACAGTATAGGAAGAAGGGAGGGCTGTACCAAAATACATTTGCAGGTTTTTGGTAGTATTGTTAAAATACCATTCTCCCAACTGATCCAATGTACGGGGATCGTTTTGTATAAAATAACCATAATTACGAGAGCCATCATATTCGGATACAATGGGATTATTATAAGTAATGGTACCACCAATGTGATTAATTATTTTACACCGGTCAATTACCCATAATTTTTTTCTGATAACAACTTCTGCACCGGTCCAGTTTACCGAACTGGTTAGTTCACTATCGGTAATGGAAGTAGTATCTGCAAAAGTTTCATATTTAAGGTACCCGCCATCGGCAGCATTCGCATTGGGATAACGGCCCATTGCCTGGGGGCGGTCATTGACTGTTACCATGTTCAGGTCACTGTCTCCACCAGGTAAAGCAGCCTGATAAACTCCGTTACCCACAACAGTCCAGGTAGAAAGTCTGGTAAACCCTGATATCACAGGCTTAGCACCTGTACCATAGGCACTAATAACTATCGGGTTACCACTGGCTCCTGATTTATTTGTAATGATATTTCCATAAAATACGTCACCCCGCTTAAATAAAATACTATCGCCGGCAACTAAAGTGCTGAAAATGGCATTGAGCTTTGTAATAGATTTCCATGGAGTGGAAGTACTCTGAGCCTGTGTACTGGTGTAGGCATCATTACCTGAGCTGATGGAGAAATAATAATTTTTTGCATTTCCACGCAGAGATACAGCAAAAATAAAAAATAACATGAGCATACTTATTCGCAAGCTGCCCGGCAGTAAAAATTTTTTAAAAATTTGTCGCATTTTTGCCTTTAGTCGCTTTTACTGTTAAAAATTGGATGAAAACTTTACAATTTCACTACATCTTAATCAAATACCCTTTTACAAAAGAATATAATCAGAAATGCAAATGGTAGCGGATCAGTGTTAGCAAAAAAGCGTTAGCAGTTTAGCAATAAAATAAAAATTGACTTGGGGGAATAAGCGTTACGGGGGTTTGGACTGGCAAAAGGTAAATAACTATGTGAAATTTTCACGAAAAAAGGCACATGATTTTTACAAATATAAATAATTATATCGTTTTAAAAAGGGATGAGGACTTATTTTTTGTAATGATAGTTTTATATTATTAGTTATATGTTTTAATTCAATCAATAATTTAAAATTTTTTAAAGAATCACAATAATTATGCCGGCAATGTAATTTCTAACATTATTTATACACAGTTTATGCTTAGTAATTAGAGAGTTACACAATATTTTTTGTCGGTATCAATCAATTTGTTTTAAAAATTCAGTTATTGGGATGCCCAACCCTCTTTTATTTTATTCCTAAATAATTAAAAAATGAACCGCAATTGCTTTTCGCATAATGAAAGAAATTACCAGTCTTTTGTTTTGCATTTGGATATACCACCTGGCTGAATTTGAGGATTAACCTGCCAATAATAAAGAGTAATTGAATTTTTAAACCTCCAACCTCCTAATATTAAATCTATAAACCAATATTTAAAAGTACTTTTAAGCTGGTCTTTACTTTTAACCAAAATATTTGATGTATAGTTTTTAAATTTGAACACTAATGCCAGATTGGAAATTTAAAATACCAGTACTCAGGTTTCACACAATTGATTTTTTTATAATAAACAAATCAATATTGCGTTTTTTATTTTGAAGAAAATTACCAAAGCAACTAATCCACATCTTTGTCCTTTTTATTGATTAAAATAAGATGGCTGAATGAGAAGTTATCAAATGTGTTTATGAACAAACAATTAAAAAACTATTTACAGAAATCACTGATTGCCTTAGACCTCCTTTTGCTGAATATTACATTTTTATTCTCGAGGTTTATTTTTGAAGGCCGTATTGCTGACAACTCTTTCAGAACCTATCTTGAATTCTGGATACTGATCAATATTTTTTGGGTTGTTCTTGCTTTTGCCTGCCGTACTTATTCGGACAGTAACATCATTAAGTTTGAATTTTTCACCAAGCGAACGGTACAGGTGTACCTGCTGTGGTTAATAGCAATTTTATTTTACCTTTTCTTTTCCCGTCAATTTGAGGTATCCAGGTTTTTTACCATTGCCACTATCATTGCTTTTGGTTTTGGTCTATTTTTAAACCGGTTCTTATACCTAGGTATTAATAATTATTTTAAAAACCGGAACCACCTTTTTAATAAAGTGATCATAATCGGGTATAATGAAACAGCTAAAAAATTAGAGAACTATTTTGAAGAGGAGGGCTTTAATACCCTCTTGCTTGGATTTGTAGAAGACGAAAAAAATATTAAGGAACTTACCCGGCACCCTATTTTATCGGATATAAAAAACACGATTGAAACTGCTATTGAACTGGATGCACAGGAAATATTTTCCACCATTACACCGGAGCAAAATAAAGATATCTATACTTTAATGAGTAAGGCTGAAACAGAATGTATCCGGTTTAAAGTTGTACCTGATCTTTCTGTATTTGTGAATAAGCCGGTGATCATAAATTATATTCGTGATCTGCCTGTATTGTCCATGAGGAGTGAGCCATTGGATGATGTAGGAAACAGGATGAAAAAAAGAGTGCTTGATGTGATCATCAGCCTGCTGGTAGTGGTTTTTATACTTTCATGGCTGGTACCATTGCTGGGATTATTGATATATCTTGAATCGAAAGGGCCTATTTTCTTTTCGCAATTACGGTCGGGAAAAAACAATAAAACATTTTATTGTATGAAGTTCCGGAGTATGAAAGTAAATAAAGAATCGGATACCAAACAGGCTACGAAAAACGACAGCCGAGTTACCAGGATTGGAGCCTTTATCCGTAAAACAAGCCTGGATGAATTTCCACAGTTTATTAATGTTTTGAAAGGCGAAATGAGCCTGGTGGGGCCTAGGCCACACATGGTGAAACATACCAGCGATTATTCAAAAATTGTAGATCAGTATATGATCAGGCAATTTTTAAAACCAGGTATCACCGGCTGGGCACAGGTAAATGGTTTGAGGGGTGAGATTACAGATAATGAACAAATAATTAACCGGGTGAATGAAGATCTTTGGTACCTGGAAAACTGGAACATCTTCCTTGATATCCGGATTCTTTTCCTCACGGTGTATAAAGTATTTAAGGGAGATGAGAAGGCTTTTTAAAATGAGACAGTGGGCAACGTTAGTTTGCTTGATTAAACTGATTGTTTCTAATTACACTAAATATTGATGTCGGGTTTGCCCGGCATATATATTTTACAAGCTTCCTCCTGTTAAAAAAAATTCTTTTAGCTCATTGTATTTACTGCAACTTATCCAGATTAATAAGTTAATGTTATACCTGCACCTAATCCCATATCGCTGTCATAGTGTGTGGATACCCCAAAATATTTTGTTACAATGTATCTGAACCCTGCCATGTATTCTTTATCCGTATTTATCATCCAGTTAAAACGTAAACGTGGCGTTACAACAATGTCTTCTCTCGATAATTGAAAACGGAATTTTCCGTTACCATCAATTCTTAAATCGGCAACAGTTAAGGTTGGTAAAGTATAGGCAACACCAGCCACCACAGTCTTCCGATTATTTTTATTACTTGCCTGGCCAAACCAATTCTTTTCTTCGTTACCAAAAATATTTTTTGGGCCGCCTTCCATTTTATAATGATAATCAAAACCAGCATAAGGATAAATCCATTGCATCTTACCCAGGTATCTGCCAATCATGGTTTCGCTTTCGTAGCCGTGCATGTTATGATAGCCCAGGTGCCACATCGTACTTATTTTCCAGCGGGTATTTGCAAACATGGCTTCACCATCACTACCATTACTTTCTATACCTGCCCTTGCCATAAAATGCAGTTGCCTGTCATCAGCAAATAATTTTCGCTGCGCCAATTTTGGATTTGGTATTTCGGGATTGGCTGGTGAATTTTCGTAACTGAATATCCTGCCCATACCACTCATCATGTGGTATAGAATATGACAATGAAAAAACCAATCTCCACTTTCAGTTGCCGCAAATTCAATCGTATCTGTTTCCATGGGCATGATGTCGATAATGTTTTTCATGGGTGAATAATCACCTTGCCCGTTTAATAACCTGAAATCATGTCCGTGTAAGTGCATGGGATGCCGCATCATGGAATTGTTGTATAATACTATCCTTACGTTTTCTCCCTTCTTAATTAAAATTTTATCAGCTTCCGAAACTACTTTATTATCCATGCTCCAAACATAACGGTTCATATTTCCTGTCAATTCAAATTTTAATTCTTTTACCGGGCCTTGTCTTAAAGTGGTTACTTCAGCAGCTTTCAGCATTCCGTAATTGAGTGTTACAATGTCTGCATTTTCATCTGCCATGTTCATCCCTGCCATGCTGTTATTATTGGGCATCTGCATACTATCTTTCCTGGATTCTTTTTTGTGTGTTTCTTCGCCTGTTACTTCAGGATACATTACGGTATTCATATCCATTGTCTGGTTACTCATTTCCATACCCATCGGTTTCAAATCGCCATTCATTGCCATCATCTCATTCATCATTTTCATGCCGGCAAAATATTTTAGTTTGGGCAACCTTGCTGCAGCAACTTTTTCGCCACTGCCCAACCACAGCGATGCAGATTTAGTTCTGTCTTCGGGTGTAACTAAAAATTCATAATTTTTATTTTCAGGAATGGTAACAATAACATCATAGGTTTCTGATACTGCAATGATCAATCTATCCACATCAACTGGCTCCACATCGTTACCATCAGTGGCTACTACTGTTATTTTTCCGCCGGCATAAGTAAGCCAGAAATAAGATGATGCACCTGCATTTGCAATTCTTAATCTTACTTTATCACCGGCTTTAAATTGCGGTTGCTCAAAAATATTTTTTCCATTTATTAAAAACTTATCGTACGCAACATCACTTACATCCATGGCATTCATACGTTTCCATTCGTTGGTGAGTTTGGTTTTTAAATGGCCGCTTTTTATGGCTTCTGCATAACTCTGCGTTGTTCCTTTTTTTATAGCGAACCAATCAGTGGCATTGTGCAGACTGCGGTGTACTTCTTGGGGTTTCATATCTGTCCATTCACTTAATACAACAGGTATGGTTGGTATATCCAATTCTTTTCTTTTATTCATAATGAATGCGCCATACATCCCAATTTGTTCCTGTAGTCCTGTATGACTATGATACCAATGTGTGCCATGCTGAATGATTGGAAATTTATACAAAAAAGTACTGTGAGGTTTAATGGGCATCTGCGTAAGATTGGGAACACCATCATACCTATTGGGTAAAAACAGTCCGTGCCAATGCATGGATGTTTCTTCATTCATCATATTATGTACATAAATTTCTGCGGTATCGCCTTCAGTAAATGTTAATGTGGGCATGGGAATTGTTCCGTTTACTGCAATGGCATGTTTTGATTTGCCGGTAAAATTCACCATGGTATCCGTTATATACAAATCATAACGAATCGTTTTTGGCGGTTCATTATTTTCAATTGATTTAATAACAACCCTTTTTTCTTTTGGTATGTTATCCATTTGCATATCCTGCATATTGTGTTGATGCTTTACAGTGTCTTCAGGCATCGGCATAACCATTTCCTTTTTTGTTTGTGTAATCACTTTTGATTTTTGCTTTACCAATTTCATTCCGCATTTAGGACAATTGCCCGGCTTTGCAGATTGCACTTCGGGGTGCATAGGGCAAGTGTAATTTATTGGTTCGGCTTTTTCTTTTGCCATAGTATCACCGTCTGCCGAACGGGCAGCAGGCATTTGATTTTTTGCTGTTGCAACTTTTTTAGGAGCTGCAACTTTTACTTTTTCCTTTACCAATTTCATTCCACACTTGGGGCAATTGCCGGGTTTGGCTGAATGAATTTCGGGGTGCATGGGACAGGTATAAATAACCGGCTGTGTTTTTTCTTTGGTCATTGGCATATTCTTCATGTCCTGTGCAAAGACAAATGAAGACGCTGCAATAAAAAGAAATATTAAAAAAAGGTTTTTCATTTTAATTGTTTAATTTTTTACTTTTAACATACTTGCATTAATAGCAACTACAATTGTGCTTACTGTCATTAGTGCTGCTCCTGCTGCGGGACTTAATAAAATACCTTGTCTATATAAAACACCCGCTGCCAGTGGCAAGGCAATTACATTATAGCCGGTTGCCCAAATTAAATTCTGAATCATTTTTCTATAAGTGGCTTTCCCAAACAATATTAAACTCACAATATCTTTAGGATTGCTGTTCACTAAAACAATACCAGCGGTTTCAGCTGCAATATCGCTGCCGCTGCCAACAGCAATACCAACATCTGCCTGTGCCAGTGCAGGTGCATCATTTACGCCATCACCTGTCATTGCAACAAATTCTCCTTTGCTTTGCAATTCTTTTATCTTTTCTAATTTTTGATGCGGCAATACTTCGGCAATAAAACTTTCCATGCCCAACGTTTTGCTAACACTTGCTGCCACATTACCGTTATCACCTGTTAATAGAATTGATTTGATATTTTCCTTTTTTAATGTAGCAATTGCTTCTGCAGATTCAGGACGTATCTCATCAGACAGAGCAATATAACCGGCCAATACATTGTTGATAATTACAAATACAATAGTTTCGGTATCATTGGCTGTAAAGCTTTCGGGTATTGCTCCGCCTAAGGCGGATTCTTTAAGATAGCCGGGACTTACCACCAGTATTTTTTTACCTTCTACAGTAGCTTCCACTCCTTTGCCGGTAATGGCATTGAAATTTTCTGTTGCAGGAATGGCGATTGATAAGTCTTTTACTTTTTGCAGGATGCCTGTTGCAATAGGATGTTCAGATTTTTGTTCTAACGCCGATGCCAATCTTATTAATTCATTCTCATTAATACCTTTTTCTAAAGACACAATTTTTGACACTTCAAACTTACCAACTGTCAATGTTCCTGTTTTATCAAAAACAATGGTGGTTATTTTTCTTGAATTTTCAAATGCAGTTCTGTTCTTGATCAATAAGCCATGCTTTGCAGAAAGTGCTGTAGATTTTGCAACCACTAACGGCACTGCCAGGCCCAAAGCATGGGGGCAACAAATAACAATAACTGTAACCATCCGTTCCATAGCAAATGCCAATGGTTGCCCCGTTAAATACCAATATAAAAATGTGGTTATACCGGCAAGCAAAGCAATAATGGTTAACCATCTTGCGGCTTTATCAGCCAGCAACTGAGTTTTTGATTTCGATTTTTGGGCATCATCCACCAGTTTGATTACCTGTGATAGATAAGAATCTTTTGCCGCATGTGATACAGTAACTTTTATTGCACCATTGCCATTGATGGCACCTGCAATAACTTTATCACCTTTTATTTTTTGTACCGGTTTACTTTCTCCTGTCAGCATACTTTCATTCAGGTAACTTTCACCTTCCAGTATTATTCCATCGGCTGCAACTTTTTCTCCGGGTTTTACAAGAATAATATCGTTCGCTTTAAGTGTTTCAGTTTTTACATCATGAATCATATCCGGCATTACCATGTGTGCATCGGATGGCATTAACTGTACAAGCAATTCCAGTTCTCTTGATGCTCCCGCAACAGATTTCATTTCTATCCAGTGTCCCAACAACATAATCAGAATCAGCGTTGTCAATTCCCAGAAAAAATCCATACCCTGCAAACCAAAAACAATGGCAACGCTGTAGATGTAAGCTACTGTTATAGCAAAGCCAATCAAAAACATCATGCCGGGGTTCTTTGCCTTTGCTTCATCAACCAATCCTTTTAAGAAAGGCCAGCCACCATAAAAGAATACGATGGATGATAATGCCAGCAATACATATTGTGAGCCGGGAAAAGTTAGATGGATATTTAACCAATGCTGTATCATTTCTGATAACAGCATGATGGGTATGGTTAATATAAGCACTACATAAAATCTTTTTTTGAAATCATCGATCATGGAAGTATGCATAGTATGGCCTGCATGTTCGCCTTCCGGTTTCTTTAATGGGATCAATACCATGCCGCAAAGCGGACAATTGCCCGGCTCATCCCTGATGATCTGCGGATGCATGGAGCAGGTATATTGCTGTTTTTGATGTTGATGTTCCATATTAATAAATCATTTTAAATACTGTCTTTTATTGCCTTGATCCAATCGGATAATACTGCTTTATCATCTGTTGACAGCTTTGCATTTTTATGCAGTAAAGTATATGACCTTAAGGGCATTGTTTCATCTGCAATACTATTTGCAATTGCCTGTAATTTATTTTGCTGCCTGCGGTTTGAGTAAACCCCAAACTCACTAAAGTTCAAATCTGCTTTCCCCTTTTTTATATGCGATGCCATAAGCCATGCCCCGGGCTGTATAAAAGAATACCAGGGATACCTGGTATTATTACTGTGACAATCGTAACAGGAATTTTTAAGAGCAGCTAACACATTATCCGGGACTGCAACTATTTTTTGAATATCGGTTGGCAGTACCTTATCAGTTTTATTACGAACCGGCTGAATATATTGTATCGCAACAAAAACAATCAATAACCCACACAGTATTTTTTTTACCAGGCTCATGCTTTTACTTTAATTCTTCCTTTACCGTTCCACAAGTGGGCATTGATTTGCCCAAATAAGGATTTGCAATTTCTTTGGTTTCACTTATCCAATAAGCTCCCTTACCACTATTATACATAGGGCAATGATCGTAATATAATTTTTGCTCTACGCCAAAAGTCTTTACCAGTTGATATATATCTTTGCTCAGCATATCAAAATGTTCCCGCTGGTGTTTAATGTTACCGCCGTTAGTACCTATATGCTCCGCATGTTCTTTAGCATCATCTTCTATATCAGCATAAATTTTTGCCTGCTCCACAGTTAATGCGCTCTTATTGAAATTTGCAAATGTTTTTACCATTTCATTTGCCGCTATTGCTGCATTTGCACTGTTATCTTTCGCAAAGGCATTTTTTATTTGCAGGTAATTATCCAATATTTTCTTGATTGAAATTGCTCCTTTTATTTCTGCAACTGCCGGTGCCATTTTTGTTGCTGTATCAGTTGTTGAAACTGATGGTTGTTCTGCAATGATGTTATTTTCTTTTTTATCAGAAGAAGAATTAACGCAGGCTGTAAGCACTGTTGTTAATGTGGCTATGCCGAGAATAATATTTTTCATTTTATAAATTTAATGTTGAATAAAATAATTACAGGCAGGGGATAACCCCTGCTTAAAATACAAAATATTAGGTTATCAAATTCTGTAAATGCAGTTGAGAATATAAAGTTTTACGCCATGTTTGGGTGGCGGCGCATTTATTTGCGGATGTGTTTCAGTTGTTGAAGCAATGGCAAAGATATAAGTAGGAAAAACTGTAACTATTGCAGGTGAAAAGATTGGATTGTACTCATGAATTGTTTGTGCCTGCTGGTGTTCCTTTTCAGTTTTAATAATCTTGTGTTCGTCTTTGCAGCAACCGTTATTCTTAGTTTCTTTATCCATGCCACACTTGCCGCATTTGCTGTTTTTACTGTGCCAAAAACTCCAGCCGGCAAACTTATCCATGCAATAGTGTAAGTGAACAGTAGCCCCTATAGTTGTGGAACTATAAATTACTAACAATATTATGACTGCTGTTTTTTTCACTTAATCGAAGTTAGGTGTATTTTGAAATAAATATTTTATACCTATGTTAAAAGTATTGCCACATTCATGCCAGCTATTGACTCATCCAGTCAAAACTAATATTGATATTTTAACAGGCCGGGGTTATACAAGTATGTATTCGAATATCAGTGGGAATGATTTGTATGTTGCAGCCATGATTTTTTTCTTCAAAGGTTATTCCCTTGCTTTTTTGCATGTCTTCTGTTAATTGGTATTTAGAATTATTCTTCAAAGCAGTTTGTAATGCTGCTATTGCAATATGCTTATCTATATCAATTGCCGCCTCTTCTTTTGCCAGGTCAATGGAAACATTTTTAATTCCTTCAACTTTTAATAATAGTCCCTGTGCTTTTATCTGCCATCAACAGGACGATGAGCCTGTTTCAAAGTGTCAGTGAAATAAATTTTTGTACCATACTTTTTTACTGATCAGATAATTGCGTTGGTGATCACCAGCATCCATTTTATTTAACTGGAAAACACCAACGAAATCAGATGAATCATTTACTATTTATAAGCCTCCGAAAAGATTAAATACACATACGGGTTGTATGAGTTTATTCCTTTTCTTTTAAATCCATAGCACATTTAGGGCACTTGCCCGGCTTATCACTTGTTACGTCCGGATGCATCGGGCAGGTATAAATTTTCATTACTTCCATTTTCATTTGTTCCTTTTTTGTTTTTGTTAAGGCCATTCCGCACTTGCTGCATTTGCCTGGTTTATCGCTGGTAACATTGGTGTGCATCGGGCATGAATAAGCCTGTGCAGTTGACACTTCTTCTTTCAATTCCATTCCGCACTTAGGGCATTTGCCGGCTTTATCACTTGTTATATCAGAATGCATCGGGCAGGTGTAAGTTTTCATTACTTCCGCATTCATCTTTTCTTTTGGTGTCAGGTTCATTTTTGACTGGCATTTTGGACACTTTCCAGGTTTATGAGCCGTTACTTCCGAATGGATTGGGCAGGTATAAATATTCATCACATCCATTTTCATTTGTTCTTTTGAAGTTAAACCCATTTGGGCACCGCATTTAGGGCATTTGCCGGGTTTATCCATTACCATGTCAGGATGCATCGGACATGCGTAAGTCAGTTTTTCTGTTTTCGCTTTTTTCATTTTATGTTTTGTCGTATCCTGTGCAAATACAGCAACAGAACAGATGGTTAAAGCTGCCATCATCAGTATTTTAATTGCTTTCATTTTATTAATTTTTATGTATGAAGAATAAATTAGGTTAGCATCGTAAGGAAATACCAATAGTCCTGCAATTAATTTCCAGATAATTTAAAGAGGAGTATGCTCAAATAAGAAAAACGCAATTACGAACATAAATTGCTACACTGTCACTTCGGAGAAGTGCATGACTGAAAATATTTTTTTCTGTACAGGAAGAAAAATCATAAAAGAATATTTCAATAAAAGATGCAGGCATTTCAACCGCTGCTGAATGTATCATTTGTAAAGTTGGCTCAGTAATTTTCTGATCATTCTCTATTTTAATTTGCCTGTATTCATCTTTACAACAGCCGCTATTTTCTAAATCCGTACTCTTCATTCCGCAGTTGTCGCACTTATCTTCCTTACTATCCCCAAGCTCCGTTTTTACTAACTTCCCCATGCAATAGTGCAGGTGAATAGCAGCACCTGAAGAAGTGCTGATGTAAATGATGGCTAATATTGCTGCTGCAAGTTTTTTCACTTATTTAAAGATGCAATTTATTTCTACCAGGCCTTTCGTTTGCCTTGTAAAATTTAATCGACAACCAAAGTAACAATGCAAAAATTATTAAATGGATGATTACAATCACTTTTTATCATGATTATTATATGGGTTTATCAACACTTAGAATAAAAATCATTTTCAGCAATTCTTGTAAGCAGCAATGATACCTTTAAAGATTTTCCAATTCCTGCTTCATCTCTATATAGCACCAGTTGCTTAGTATATTTTAATTTAGCATTGCATTTTTAAGTTTTTGCAATGCAGGGCATACAGTAAAAGATGTTTAACCTTGGAATATTCAATAATATTTCTATTTTTGAAACATATTGAAACCAACTGTTTACATACGGATAAAAACATTGTTTTTACTACTTGTGCCACATTCCCCTGGATTGCAATATCCTTTATCAGGCTTTTTTAATTTAACTTCCCCAAAGTATAAAGGATTGTTGCTTCCAGCAGCACCCTGTGTACTGGTGGAAGATGCACAATGTTATTGTAATTAAAATAAGTTATCCTTCGACGCTGATCAGGATAAACTTCACAATGATGCAGTGAACAACAACCCACTGCCATACAAATTAATACCTATATCCTTTATTTAAAACCGCTATTTAAAAACTAACTATTTACTGAGGCGACATGATATTTAATTCGATTGTATTTGGAATATTCTTTTTTATCACAGCATTGATAATTTTTTTTTCACCCTCCCGGTACAGGTGGGTATGGCTGTTGCTGGCAGGTATATTTTTTTATGCCTGGTCAAATCCTGCGTATCTTTTTGTGCCTGCTTTTATTATACTGGTTACTTATTTTGGCGGGTTGATGATGGAAAAAGCAGCTTCAGAAAAAATGATGAAGCGGTATTACTTTGCCTGCATAGCTGCCAATATTGGCATACTTGTATTTTTTAAATACAGTAATTTTTTCACCGCTTCTGGTGTTGACTTTATTAATTTTTGTTCGCAAAAAATCTTTCACTCCAATGCAGCAGTCAAAAACAATTTAATGATCCATTTACTGGCGCCATTAGGAATCTCCTACATTACTTTCCAGGCAATAGGGTATCTCATTGAAATAAAAAGAGGGAATGAAGCAGCTGAGAAACACCTGGGCCATTTTTCTGCTTACCTGCTTTTTTTTCCAAAGCTGGTTGCAGGGCCGGTGGAAAGGGCTCATCATTTTTTACCCCAAATAAAAAACCCTGCAGCATTTGATTATGATAATATCAGCAGCGGTGTAAAGCTGGTGATCTGGGGGCTTTTTAAAAAGATAGTGATTGCCGACAGGATATCTATTTACACCAATGTGGTATTTAATAATTTTGAACATCATTCCGGCATCACCCTTTTTGCCACTGCCATTTTATATGTGTTTCAACTGTATGCCGATTTTTCGGGCTACACCGATATGGCACTTGGCTTTGCCAGAATTTTAGGATTTGACCTTACGCAAAATTTCAACCGGCCGTTGCTGGCAAAATCTGTTACTGAATTTTGGCGCAAATGGCATATCAGTTTATCTTCCTGGTTTACCGATTATTTCTACAACCCTATTGCAATAGAAAAAAGGGATTGGGGTAAGTGGGCAATTGTGTATGCGTCTTTTATTACTTTTATTACACTTGGTTTTTGGCATGGTGCCAACTGGACATTTATTGTCTTTGGTTTTTCACAGGCATTGATACTGAGTATTGAATTTTTTACCCGTAAAGCAAGAAAAGATTGGAGAAAGAAAATTCCTGTGCAGCTTAATAACCTGCTGGGCATTAGCTTTACTTTTTTGTATTTTGCCTTTGCCAGTATTTTTTTCAGGGCAAACTCTGTAAGCGATGCATGCAGCATTATAAAAAAGATAGTTTGCTTGAATGGACCATTTTTTTCTGATACGCCTTCCATGATGATTTTTACAGTGGTGGGTGTATGCTGCCTTGCTGCATACGATATTAAAAAAGAATATTTCAACAACCTGTTTACTTTATCAGAAAATAAAAACTGGCTGATACGCAACAGTTATTACTGCCTGCTGATAATTTTAATATTATTAATTGGGGTATTTGATGGTGGGCAGTTTATTTATTTTCAATTTTAAGATGCAAAAAAATAATGGAACAGAAAAAAAATAATAAAAAAAATTACCGCCATTTATTGTTGAAAGCATTGTTGTTTTTAATGCTGGTGGCTGTTGCAGATTTTATTACCGGATCTGTATTAAAGTATTTTTATTTCAGGCAATCCTCCGGGTGGGAATACAGAACAAAATATTCTATTGAGGATACCAAAGCGGAGGTTTTGATATTTGGTGCATCCAGGGCACAGCAGCAGTATAACCCTTTGTATATTGAAGACAGCCTTCAGCAAACCTGTTATAATGTTGGCAGGGACGGCACTTCTTTTTTTTATCACTATGCATTGCTGCAGTCGGTTTTAAAAAGATACACCCCTAAGATGATTATACTGGATTGTGAGTATGGGGCATTAAAATACAGTGAAAGCAGTTACGACAGGCTGTCCTCCCTCCTGCCTTTTTACGACACCCATCCCGAAATGCGGCGCATTATTGAACTACGGGGGCCTTATGAAAAATACAAATTGCTTTCTAAAATTTATCCTTACAATTCTTTCATTTTTAAAATTGCAATCGGCAACCTTGAATCTAATAAAAAAAGGCATGAAGATATTAAAGGCTATGTAGAACTCACCCATAGACTGAATGAGCCGAAAAGAACAGTTGATTATACAATCCCATACCCGTTGGATACTATAAAAGTAAATATGCTGCTTTCTTTTATTGATGAATGCAAAACGAAGAACATAAAATTATTTTTAGTTTGCTCCCCTTATTATCTAAATACCATTGGCAACGATCAGTCATTTGCCCTGACAAAAAAAATTGCGGATGAAAAAAATATTGATTTTTTTGATTATTCAAAAGACAGCTTATTTTTAAATAACCCCATGTTGTTTGATGACACAGTTCATTTAAACAGCAGCGGTTCTAAAATATTTTCGGCTATGATAGCGCATGACCTGAAGCAAAAAACGGGCAGTCAATAATTTCCTGCAATGTGCCAATCATTAAAAAAACTCCATACTGATATTAGAGAAGACGGGCATAAAAAACCGCCTCATTTTACGGATGAGACGGTTACTTTGGGTAACTAAATTTGAACTGGTATTTTAATTTGCCTTTACCAGTTTTAATGATTGTGCAGATGTACCCTGTACTACTTTTACTACATATATGCCTGTAATAAAGTTGCTGCCAAAAGTATATTTTGTATTGCTGTTACCAGCAGTTTGGTACACTACTTTTCCATCAAAGCTGTACACTGTTATATTTACTTTTTCAGTGCTGCCACCTTCCAGCACCAGGCCAAATGATGTGGTAGTTGGATTTGGATAGGCAGAAACTGTCAGGATTTTGTTTACTATACTTACATCAGTAGCCGGACTTATTTGCGCCGTACTTGTTGATGAGGGACTTACTCCCCTTGCAGCCGCAAGTGCTACCGTTACCACAGCAGAACTTGTACAACCTTTGGCATCTGTAACGGTATATGTATAGGTGCCTGCCCCTTTTGTGAAACTTCCGGTTCCTGTGTAAGGTGCTGTACCACCAGAAGCAGTAACAGTAACTATAACCGTACCGCCTGCTACCGTTAACACCCCTGCAGTAGTTGTAATTTTCAATGGTGCCACTGGCTGAGTTGTATTCACCACTGCAACAGAGCTGGTATTGTTGGCATCTGTTACTGTGAAATAATTAACAGCAGTTATTTTACCAGCAGTGTCCCATGCTTTGGTATGATTCAGGTTGGCACTGTACACCACTACGGTATTAATATTTTTTTCGAACTGGCCGTCAGCAAACATATTATTCCCAATTAAGGTACTGTCGGCAGCAGCTTCAAAGAAAGCAATGTTATCTAAATAGGTATCACCAGAAGACTGTTCAATTTCTATCATGAAGCTGGCAGCCGTTTGTGTTGGCGGTGCAACAAACAAAAATTCAAAGTCTTGTCTTGTTGTACCAAAAGTACCATATTGTCTTGGCGTAATCGTAGTCCAGGGAGTGTTGGTCATCCTGAGGGCTGCTCTTAATTTACAACCTGCTTTGGTACCTAATATACTGAAGCGGAGAATATATTGGCTGGCACTGCTGATAGGGCCGATTCCATTATATACTAAAGTATAAGCACCTGTTGTACTAACAGGGAACGCTAGTTTTAAAGCACCTTTTCCTGCAGTTAAACTGTAAGACCCTGTACCGGTGTAAGGTGCAGTACCGCCTGTAGCAGTAACGTTTACGTTTGCTGAACTACCATAGCAGTTGATATTAACTGAACTGCTGGCAGCAGCTTTCAACGAAACAGCCCCTGCATCAGCAACTGTTACTGACACAGTTGAAGCACATCCTTTGGTATCGCTTACGGGATAAGTATAGGTACCTGCTGTTACAGTGAAAGTGCCTGTACCGGTATATGGTGCAGTGCCGCCTGTGGCAGAAACAGTTACAGTAGTTGAACCGCCGGCAACTGTTATTGTACCAGCTGTGGCAGCAACCTGCAGGGCAGCAGCGGGCTGTGTTACCGTTACGGCAACTGTTGAAGTCGCACCGGCTGCATCCCTCACTGTGTAGCTATAAGTACCTGCTGTTACAGCAAAAGTACCTGTGCCTGTATAAGGAGCTGTGCCACCTGTAGCCGCAACCGTTACATTGGCCGTACCACCAAAACAATTAACAGCTGCAGCAGTAGCAGTGGCTGCCAGTGCCGGGCCTGAAACAGAGCCGGTATCCTTTACCATTATTTTTGATGTGTAAGGCTGCAGTGTAAGTGTATTATTATATACAGTACCATCCACCCCTGTATAGCTACCATCCAATAAAACTGTTTTAGCAGCATTGGTTGCATTGTATTCAAAACGTACCTGGTCATCTGTATTGTAAACAGTTGCAGTAGCTTCATAAAATGTGACATTGTCTAAGTAAGTAGTTCCTGAATTCTGTTCAATCTCAATAACAAAACTTCCTGCAGCATCTGTTGTGGGTGCCGTAAATAAAAATTCATGATCCATTCTTCCAATGCCAAACGTTTTTGTCTGAAGCGGAATAAGTGTAGTGTAGGGCGAAGCTGTTTTTCTTATGTAAGCGTTTACAATTCCTTTTTGGGTAGTTCCATAAGTACTAAAACGAAGAATGTAACTTTTAGCGGAACTAACAGCTCCAATGGGGCTGTACAGTGTGCCTACTTTATTGGCAACAGGAGCGGTGAAACTTAATTTATAGGATCCTCCGCTTATTTTACCAGTATTATCCCATGCACCTACTACGTTGGAACCAAATAAGGTAATACCCAGTATGTTACTTGTAAAAGAGCCGTTAGTAAATTTATTAGCACCTACAAGACTATTTAATTTATAAGACACTGGTATTTTAGCTGGTTTTTTTGATTGTACATCATGGGTGGAAAGCACCTGCCATCCTTCTAACCCTGCTTTGGATGCAGGTACGGCGGCACCACCGGTAGTCAGGTAAAATTCCATATAAAAACCGATCGGGTTGGTAACACTGAAGTAATTGCTGTCAATAGCTCCCAAAGCACTAAGTACTGATGTGACTGGGGTTACCGTTGGCTCATTGATCGCATTATTGGTGTAGGTAAAATTCGTTTGTGTTTTTGCTGCGGCGTAACAAATGTTATTTTTAATCGCCAGGTTCTTGATCTGTCCTGTTGCAGCCCAGCGCATCATACTTATACCATCGGTATTATTAAAAAAGGTATTGCCTTTAATATTAACACCTACTGCATTGTTACAATGAATGCCATGTTTACTATTGTTAAAAAGGGTATTGTTCAGCACATCAATATTTACCGAGCGCCCGTCTAAATGGATACCGGATGTAAAGCTTCCTTTGTTACCCGGGCCAGATGGCGCACCAATGCCATTCATTACTATGTTATTTCTTATTACCCTGTTAGTTTCAAGCTCTCCGGGAACTGCATCAGAACTTCCGGACCATGTATAAATACCGCCGGCATCATCTTTTACAAAATTAAAATAATTTACTACATTGTTATTCACCAATACATTACTTCCTTCAAATTCGATTCCTACAAAACCTGTTGTATCAACCCTGTTATAAGAAATGGTTACATTACTTAATCCAAATGCAATGATGCCTTTATAAGAATGACCGGCATTCAATCCCATGCCACGCAGTGTACCGGTATTTTTTATAACGCAATTTTTTACAACAGCATTTGAAACATGGCTGTTATTTAGTTTTAATGCATTGCTCAGAATATGATTGGTAGTACAGCCATCTACAACAATATTGGCTACATTTTGAAACATGATACCCATTTGGCCGGCATTACTGATGTCACAACCGGTAAAGTTGATATTATTGGTGTTATTCACATATACGGTCATCCCGTTGGCACCTTCAAAAGCAATGTTACTAACATTGATATAACTTTTTGTGTCGATGGTAAGCAATGTTTCGATAGTGCTTGCCTTTATGCTGTACGAAGAAGGTGTAGCGGTACCAAAATACATTTGCAAATTTTTGGAACTGCTGTTAAAATACCATTCCCCCAACTGATCAAGCGTACGGGGATCATTTTGAATAAAGTACCCATAGTTATTATGGGGAGTTTCACCTCCCGATGGATTGGCATAGGTAAGGGTGCCACCGCTGTGACCCGTAACTTTACACCGGTCAATTCCCCATAAATTTTTCCTGATAGCTATTTCAGCACCTGTCCAGTTAACAGCGCTGGTCAATTCATTATCAGTAATGGATGTCAAACCTGAGAAAGACTCATATTTAAGGTATCCAAAATCGGCAGCGTCAGCATTAGGATACCTGCCCAGTGCCTGTGGCACGTTATTCAATGCTACCATATTAAGGGAAGCACTAGCAACAACAGCAGACTGGTAAATGCCATTACCAACAGCCGACCAGGAAGAAAGAGTAGTAAAACCTGATATCAATGGTTTTGCGCCAGTACCATAAGCACTAATAACAATCGGACTGCCACTGACACCCGATTTAGTTACAACCAACGCACCGTAAAAAACATCACCACGCCTGAAGAGGATACTATCCCCTACAGCCATACTTGCAAAAGATGAATTTACCTTGCTGATAGATTTCCAGGGAGCAGTTGTGGTTAAGCCATTGTTAGCATCGCTTCCGGCGGCAGACACATAGTAATTTTTTGCTTCAGTTGTTTTTGTGATGCCTAACAGCAAGATAAAAAATAACAGGATTTGGTTTTTCATTTTTTTATATTGGATTTAATTAAACACTCTTTAATTATACACAACCTTATTATAGGGCTTTTTAAACCCTAAGGCTTGAAAAAATCTAATTTGTTTTTGAAAAAATTTCAGCATCATGATATAACATGATAACTACCCTTCATTCATTTAGGCTAAGAATTAAATAGAGTACGAAATGATCGTTTTGCGGTTGAGGTATTATGGGGTAATATGTTGATTTAAATGCTCAACATAATTCTGCCGACTATTTTCAAATTATGTGCCAAAGGTTTTTATTAGCCGGGTTTGAATCTTTTTATTATCCACTAAAAAAATAATAACACATTTATATAGGTGAACAGCAGCTCTTTAGTGTTTTAAATGTGGAAAAGTTTTGAGGATAAAAAATACATAAAGAAAAAAACTGTTGTTTAAACAATGAATTATTTTGGGTTTAACCTCCTGCTGAAAATAAACATAGAAGTCAAGAAAATCTTTTGGGCAATAAAAAGCGCTGCCTGTTAAAGCAGCGCCAAAAATTTATGCAGTTATTTACTACAATCAGTTATACAGCAAATGAAGTTCCACAGCCACAGGTTTTACTGGCGTTGGGATTTTTGAAAGTAAAACCCCTGGAATTTAGTCCGCCCTGCCAGTCTATTTCCATCCCCATCAAATAGATGCCATGCGTTTTTTCCATTATGAATGGGATACCTTCTATTTCAAATTTTTCGTCTTTTTCTGTAAAGGTATCAAAGCCCAATACATAGGTCATACCACTGCATCCACCACCTTTTACACCTACTCTCAATACATTATTTTTATCAAACCCTTCTTCGTTCATCAGTCTTCTAATTTCATCAGTTGCCGATTTTGTAAAACTTACCGGCAGTGCAATTATTGATTCCATAAATTATTTATTTACAGCAAAGGTATCAACATTTTAAAAAATGGCATGCAGGCCGGTTTTGCGAAAGAAGGAAATAATTAGCAGCAGATTGCCTTATTTTTGTTGCTAAATTTAGGCAGTATGGTTTTATTGGAAATTGTTGTTCAGGATGTACAGATTGCTGTTATGGTTGTTTTTTTTATCGCTATTGCCTGGCTGCTGGCTGAGTTTAAAGGAATGAAGGATGAAATAAAAGAGCGCTTTGGTATCAACAACGACACCATCAAATTACGCTTGCAGGCTTACGAACGACTTTCTGTTTATGCCGAAAGGGCTTCTTTAAAAAACCTGGTTTCCCGTACTTCATTTGTTGACATGAATGTGATTGATCTGCAGTTAACCTTATTGGATACCCTGCGTAGCGAATACGAATACAATGTAAGCCAGCAGATATATGTAAGTGCAGATATGTGGAAAGCAGTTGGGAATTTAAAAGACCAGAATATTTATATCATCAACCAAATTGCCGCCAGTGTTCCCGGCAATGCTCCTGCCATTGAACTTAGCCGGCGGCTGATAGAATACGCATCTAATAAAAATGCCGAACTGAGTACGATTGTATTAGATGCTTTACAATTTGAAGCAAAAAAAATATTTTAATATTCGTTTTACCCGCCTGCAAAATGCATCCATAAAAATAAAACTGCCATGAAAAAAATATATACAGATGCTGGTATAGAGATAAAAGAGCTTTACACAATTGACGATACAAAAACTTTAGTTGATTTACCACTCCCCGGTCAATTCCCTTTTACCAGGGGTGTGCAGGCAGATATGTACCGGGGTAAATTGTGGACCATGCGCCAATATGCAGGCTTTAGTACGGCCGAAGAAAGCAACAATAGATACCATTATTTATTATCGCAAGGTGTAAGCGGATTAAGTGTTGCCTTTGATTTGCCCACACAAATTGGCTACGACAGTGACCATGAATTGGCAGAAGGTGAAGTAGGTAAAGTGGGTGTGGCAATAGACAGCCTGGAGGATATGGAAGTATTATTTAAAGGAATTAATTTAGAAACAGTTTCCACTTCAATGACCATTAATGCAACAGGTTTTATTTTACTGGCATTGTATGTGGCATTGGCAAAAAAGCAGGGAGCTGATTTAAAAAAAATATCCGGCACCATTCAAAATGATATTTTAAAAGAGTATGCAGCAAGGGGTACTTACATCTACCCTCCAAAAGCATCCATGCGTATCATCACTGATATTTTTGAGTGGTGTGCAGACGAAGTCCCCAAATGGAATACCATCTCTATTTCAGGTTATCACATCAGGGAAGCCGGCAGCACTGCGGTTCAGGAAATAGCTTTTACTTTATCCAATGGCAAGGCTTATGTAAAAGCCGCTATGGAAAAAGGTATAGATATTAATGTATTGGGCAAACGCCTTTCCTTCTTCTTCAATGCACATAACAATTTATTTGAAGAGGTAGCTAAATTCAGGGCTGCCAGAAAAATGTGGGCTGTGATAATGAAAGAGCTGGGTGCCACTGACCCTAAAGCCATGATGCTGCGTTTTCATACACAAACAGGTGGTGCCACTCTTACAGCCCAGCAGCCAATGAATAATATTGCCAGGGTTACCATTCAAACACTGGCCGCAGTTTTGGGCGGCACCCAAAGTCTGCATACTAACGGTTATGATGAAGCCCTCAGCCTGCCCACAGAAGAAGCTGCCAGGATTGCATTGCGTACCCAGCAAATTGTTGCATTTGAAAGCGGTGCTCCCGACACTGTTGATCCATTGGCAGGTAGTTATTTTGTAGAAAGCCTCACAAAAGAAGTTGAAGACAATGCATGGAAAATGATTGCAAAAATTGATGCCATGGGTGGCAGCGTTGCTGCTATTGAGCAGGGCTATATGCAGGATGAAATTGCCAGGAGTGCCTATGAATACCAATGCCAGATTGAAGCAGGGCAAAAGATAATTGTAGGCGTTAATAAATTCCAGGTGACGGGAGAAAACAAAGTACCCCCTTTTAAAATTGATGACAGTATCCGGCAGGTGCAGGCAGATAAACTGAAAGCATTAAAAGCAAAAAGAGACAATGTAAAAGTGGCTGTGTGCCTGCAGCAAATAAACCAGGCTGCTGCAGGCAGCAGTAATTTATTACCAGTAGTAGTGGATGCCGTAGAAAATTATTGCACCCTCGGTGAAATTGCAGATGAACTTAGAAAGGTTTTTGGAGAGTTCAAATAAGACAATGTTGGCTATTACTTTCACCGGAGGTTTTACCCTATTTTACAGTTTTAAATTAATCTCCTTTTATAAAATCAGAGAACACCCCATAAAATTTGTGTAACCTTTTAAATTGTAAGGTGGCTCCAATTATTTAAATACAATGAAAAAAAATTATTAAAATAATGGGGGAACATGTTTTTTAGTTAATTTTATCACTTTAAGAAATTACCATCTTAATTATTTATTATATCTGGTTGCCATTTTAAATTTTAAAAAACTGCAAATGAATTATTACTACCAAAACAAAAAAAACAGTTCTATTATTTGGCTTTTATTATTCTTTTTAGGCTTATGGTCTAATAGTGCGATTTCCCAAATTACTATTACCACTGAATCGGGTACAAATTACAATGGCCTTAGTGGTATAGCTCCTACAGCTACTCCAACTCCTGCAGCAATTACTTTTGTAGTTCAAAATACCAATACAGTTCCAATTACTATTACACAGGTACATTCATTTTGTAAACCCACACAAAGTGGATCAACCCAAAAACTTTGGTATAGTTCAACATCATTATCCGGTGCTCCTACTATTGCTACACCAGAGTGGACATTGGTGGGCACTGGCAGTGCGCTGACAATTCCTTCCAACGGTTATTATCCTGTAATCACTGGTTTGTCTTTTGTAGTACCTGCAGGTGCAGAATATCGTTTTGCAATTGAATCAAGCAACGGTGTATCCTATACCAACGCTGCAAGCTTACCTTCTCCCAGCATATTTACAGCAAGTGGTGTAAGTTTAAAAGTGTACGATGCTTCAGTTGGCGGTGGTGTAGTTGGATTTGGTGGTGGATTTCCCAGCCCTGCAAATAACCCAAGAGCATTTACAGGCAGAATAGTTTTCACCGGTATTACTTGTACCTCACCAACTTTACCAATACTTTCTCCTGATACTTCAGTATGTATTGGCAGTGCAGCAAACTTAAGGGTTACTGGAGGCAGTCTTAATTCAGCCACTAACTGGAAATGGTACACCGGCAGTTGCGGTGGCACACTTGTAGGTACAGGCGCTACATTATCTATAACTCCCGCCGCTAATACTACTTATTATGCCCGTGCCGAAGGAGGTTGCATCACACCAGGGGCCTGTGCCCAGGTAGCTGTTTCAGTAAAAGCTTTACCAGGTGTACCAACCATTAACCCAATAACACCAATTTGTTTAAATTCTGTACAGGCTTTAACAATCAATCCTGTTGCAGTAACCAATGCAAGCATCACAATAAGTTCCGGTCCTATTTCAATAGCTATTCCTGATAATACAGCTGCCGGTGTAAACAGTACTTTGAGTGTACCTGCTTTACCACCCGGTGCAGTTTTTTCCAGTATAGATGTAAGGCTTAATATGACCCACACTTATATTGGTGATATGATCTTTAACCTGAAAGCACCAAACGGTTCAATTTTATCACTGGATAAATACCTTACCGGTACAGGTGATGCCGGTGAAAATTTTGTAAATACCATTATCAGTTCTGCAGGTACGGCTGCTATCAGCAGCGGAACTGCACCTTTTACCGGAACCTTTGCTGCAGATGCCATCAATACACCTGTTGGAACTGCCCCGGTACAAAATCCTACAGGTTTTGTATCCAATGCAACCAGTTTCGCAGCTTTGTCTTCTATATTAAATGGCGTTTGGACACTGGCAATGGCAGATGGCGGCCCTGCAGATGTTGGTAGTTTAACTGAATGGGCAATCACTATCAATTACACCATTTCATCTACCTCTTATCCAGCCATTTGGACACCGGCATCTACCTTATATACAGATGCAGCAGCAACCACATTATATGATGGTACTACGCCAAGGTTTACAGTGTATGCAAAACCGGCAGTTACCACCACCTACACCGCTACTTCTGTTAACAACGGTTGCAGTTCAGCTGTTTCAGCTACTACTACTGTTACTGTAAATACCCCTATCAGGATTACAGGACAGCCGGCAGATGCTACCATTTGCGAATTTGGCACTACAAAAATTGGTGTGTCAGCTACTGGCACCACACCAGGATACCAATGGCAGGAAGATAAAGGAACTGGCACATTTACTACAATAATTGACAATGGAAATTATTCTGGCAGCATAACAGATACTTTAATTGTTAGCAATGCTCCATATTCCTGGAACGGGTATAGATACAGGTGTATAGTAACAAGCGTTACTCCCTGCACTGCATCTGCTATAAGCGATACTTCTGTATTAACAGTAAACCCAACACCGGTAGTAACATTAACTGCTTCTCCTTATACAAAGTTATTGCCTGGCCTCAGCACAACAGTTACGGCCAGTTCTACCCCTGCTTCAGTTTCGTACAGCTGGTATAAAAATGATGTCGTTATTCCAACGGCCACTACCAATTCTATAACAGTTACCATTGATGGGCTGGGACTTTACTCTGCCACTGTGGTGGATGTAAATGGATGTACCAATACTTCTGATGGATTTGAAATCACCGATTCAGTTTCTACCAAACTGTTCGTTTTCCCTAATCCAAACAACGGTCAGTTCCAGGTAAGGTATTACAGCATTGCAGGCAACTCACTGCCACGTACTTTACTGATCTATGATTCCAAAGGTGCATTGGTACTTAATAAAACTTATTTGGTTGGAAAACCTTACGACCA
>JANMJU010000097.1:0-41002 GCA_031371545.1 Chitinophagaceae bacterium | reverse complement strand
TCAGTCAATAAATGAATTGATGCCAATTCAGTAGTAAAAATTTTTTTCATAATGCAAACAATTTGAATAATCCCGACCCTCAACAAAACAAGATGAAGACGCAGACAATTTTATAAAACGATTCCTTATTTATCCTTCTGTTTTATTCTTTTCGTGTACAAAGTACACAATCTATTTTATTTTAAAAAATACAGTTTCAGGAGTATTTCATTTTACCTTGTTGTACAGTCGATTATAAGTTTTAGACAAAATTTCTGAGAGGATAATTAATCCAGGAAAATTATATTTCCCGGAAGAGCGGTCAGTGCCAGCTTTTTATTCCATTTACAGATGAATCCTTAAAACCAAACCCATCCCTGCTAAAACAATCGAAACTAAATGACAAATTCTGATACTAATTTACGACAATACCTTTTAAATAAGCACTTTCAGTTATCAACAATCACAGGCAAAATAACTTCTTTTTAAAAAAGCATCATCACATTTGATAAATACCCAACTTTATCACTTAAATCAATAATAACATTCTTCTGCAAGACGGCTTTCCCCAAATAATCATTGCTAACAACATGCCAATTTTTTCATCTGCGGAAAGCGAAGGTTAGCTAAATCACAAATGCCGCTTTTCGGCGGCATTTATTGATAAAATATTTTTTCTAAACTTTCTGCTTCTATGGCGTTACCATTCTTTCTTCCTCCCATTTTGCTCTTCCCCATCCTTTTATCACATGCTTTTCGCTGTGATAGGATGAACGTACCAATGGACCACTTTCTACATAATCAAAACCTATATTGTACCCAATTTCTCTTAACTCCTTAAACTCATCCGGATGTACAAAACGCTGCACCTGCAAATGCTTTTTACTTGGCTGCAGGTATTGCCCAATCGTAATTACATCTGTATCGCTGTCCCTCAGGTCCTGCATGGTTTGTATCACTTCTTCTTTGGTTTCGCCAAGGCCCAGCATGATGCCGCTTTTAGTTCTCATCCCTCCCCTTTTCAATATCCGGAGTATTTCCATACTACGCCAGTATTTTGCCTGTATGCGTACCTGTTTGGTAAGCCTTTCCACAGTTTCAATATTGTGGGATACCACTTCCGGCGCTGCATCAATAACACGTTGTATGCAGCTTTCATCGGCTTTGAAATCGGGTATCAAAGTTTCTAAAGTGGTGAAGGGGTTTAATGCTTTTACCGCTTTGATAGTATTGTACCAGATGATACTTCCCTGATCGGCCAGTTCATCCCTGTCCACAGAAGTAAGCACCGCATGTTTCACTTTCATTAAATGAATTGCTTCTGCCACCCGCTGTGGTTCATCCCAATCTACCGGCTCCGGCCGCCCTGTTGCTACGGCACAAAAGCCACAACTCCGGGTGCAGATATTTCCCAGTATCATAAAAGTAGCGGTGCCTTCACCCCAGCACTCCCCCATATTTGGGCAATTGCCACTCTCACAAATCGTGTGCAGCTTATGTGTATCTACCAAACTGCGGACATGTTTATATTCTTCGCCAATGGGCAATTTTACACGAAGCCAATTAGGCTTTTTGCTCATTGATGCCACTTCTGTTTGTTCTATCACAGCATCTATTACGGGTAACTCTATCATTGTGTATTTTACTTTTTTGTTGAATGCTGAATTATTTTTCACTCATTCCTTACTTTCTTTTGCCAAATAAAATTGCTACATAAACATTTAGAAAAAAAGATTTGGGCGCAACAAATATTAATTGAGGAATTTTCTTTGAATAATATTCTGCTGTTATCCCTACTTCTATGGCGCTTACTATTTCATTGTAACGGCCATAGTCGAACCTTAAAGCTGCTTTGGCATAAGCGCCTGGTGTTACTTTTATTTCATTCCAACCTTTACTAAAACCTCCTGATGAAACCGACAAACTCCCCAGCTTGCTGGCAGAAATAAAAGTGGTGCTGTCCGGGCTGTCGTATTTAATCGCCTTACGGCTGCCGTTAGCAGTATCATTTACCTCCAGATAATAAGGCCGGAGCAGGCCAAGCGTTACACCGCCACCAAAGTTAGCGGTGACAGCCACTCCGTTTTTATTGGTTTTATTGCCCAGCAAAAATTGCTGCTGAACACCCAACTTAAAGGGATAGAAAAAATTGATCTTCCCAAAAATAAATGGAGAGGTTGGTAAAAAAGGATTGGTCTGTTTTTGTTCTTTCGAATGTTTGCGTTCTGCAAAATCAAACTGAAATAACAATGATTTGTTTACTGACTGAGCCCTGCCAAATTCATAAAAACCTCCGTATCCATCATTGGTCAATTTAAAACCAAACACACTTTGTTTACGGTAAGCAATTACCCCTTCTTCTTCCTGTTTGATAAGGGCATTTACTCTTTTTTTACGTTCTTCTTTTCTGTCACTTTTTGTTTTTTGAGCCACGGCAGGCAGTGTGGACATTACAACCAAACAAAACAATATTATTTTTCGCATGATAACTTTTTACTTCAGTAAATTTATGCAAAAATAGTACAATGACAGCTACGATTGTTTACGAAGGAAATTTAAGATGTAATGCCACTCATTTGCAAAGCGGCACCGGCATAGAAACCGATGCCCCGACAGATAACAGGGGAAAAGGAGAAAGGTTTTCGCCTACTGATTTGGTATGCACTGCCCTTGGCACCTGTATGATAACAACCATGGCGATGAAAGCCACTGACCTGGGTATTGAACTGAATGGAACTACAGTGGAAGTAAAAAAATACATGCTCAGTGATCCACGAAGGATTGGTAAAGTTGATGTGTTGGTTACTTATCCGGCTTCTTTGATACTGCAAGAAAAAGACAGGATCATTTTACAAAGAACCGGCGACAATTGCCCGGTGATGAAAAGTCTGCATCCTGATGTGGAAGTGAATGCAGTTTATAAATAGCCGCTCTCAAATACCAGTGGGTGCTTTTAATATTTTATTCCCAATGGCACATTCCAGGCAGCGCTTTTGGTTGCAGTAATTATTTTTTAATTGGATAAGTGCCTGTGAATCGAAAGCACTTTTTATTTTGATGCCGATAGCAGCAAAACCTTTGGTGATATTATTTTTTTCGGCAGATATTTCTTCCAGCCAGCGGAGAGCTCTGTCTTTATATTTATTTTCATTGAGGTACTGCCCATAAACAAATAATATTGGTATAATGGTATTGATCAAAATATTTTCTACCATTTGTGTTCCCAATTTTTTTTCTTTAAAAACACTTTCTTCATCCAGCAGGTAATGATAGTGCCAGTAATCATTGGCTGTAACATCGAGCATTTTTTTTATATCCTCCAGTTTTTCTGTTGCTGTAATTTTTGAAAAAAGATGAACGCTGTTGTGCACCAGCATACTTAGCTGTGCCAGCCTCACTGTTGGAAAATTAGAAGGCCTCATCCGCAGGTAATGCAGTGGAATTTTGATTGGTGTAAGCTTGTATTTTTTTTGTAAAAAAAAATATTCTTTTTGCAGCAGTGTACCATAATCATCTTTAAAATTTCCGGTAAGTAAACCTGCCTGCCCAAAAAGCAGCGATTCAATTTGATGAATCTGGTTTTTATGTTTTGCCAACACTGCTAACGGCAATGAAAGGGCTATTTTTTCAAAAGCTTCGCTGTTTACTTTTATGCCAAAATTTTTTGCCAGCAGCCACCAGAAAGTTTCTTCCCAATGGTTATTATTTTCTGTAAGATATCCCTGTACCACCTGCGATTTTTCCTGCAGCCTTTCTACCAATACTCTTTGTTTCCAATTGCTCCAGGTAAAATCATCTGTTTGCCGAAGGTTGTTTTCGCAGGGAATAAAAACAGCGGACTGCATCAATTCATTGTATTTTTTCAGCAACAGTTTAGAAACTTTACTTTGTAATTCCAGCACCGGAAAAGGCAGATCCAGTTTCACATCATCTTGCCAAACCACATGCAAAATAATATTCTTATAATTTGCATCGCCACTGTGCCGGTGGCTTTGCCAGTGAGAAGATTGAACATGTAATTCGATATTGCCGGCCCAGATAGTATTGCCAATCTTAATTTTAGCATCCAAAAAATCCGGGCCCTGGTTGGTATTGTACCTGCCTGCATTGAGGATGGTGACAGGCTCTGCATTTTCTGTAAAAAGTTCGTTGAGATTAAAGTACTGAAACTGCCAGATGTATTGAAGCAAGCGTTCGTTCATACAAGGGTAATTTGATAATGTGATGTTATACTGATTCCTTAAATATAAAACATCTTTAAGAAATTTAATAATGGAATATTTAAAAAATCAGGCCATAATCACAATAGTCAATCAAATATTTTCTAATGCCTGCACCACCCTGCTTACCGGCAAACCCATTACATTATAAAAATCGCCGCTTACTGATTTGATGCCCACCACACCAATCCATTCCTGGATGGCATAAGCACCCGCCTTGTCGTAAGGTGCATATTTATCTACATAAAAAATTATTTGCTCATCAGTCAGTGAATGGAATGCCACTTCAGTTATATCAGCAAATGCTATTTCTTTTCCTGGCGAAAGGATTACCACACCTGTAATTACTTTATGATTTTGTCCGCTTAGTTTTTGTAAAATATTGATGGCATCAGCCCTGTCTTTGGGCTTCCCGATTATTTCATTATTTAAAACAACAATGGTATCAGCAGCTAAAATAATTTTGCTGAATTTATTTTCATTTGCCATGAATGACTGCACAGCCAATGCTTTGTTCCGGGCAATATGTATAGCTACTTCATCAACCGGTAAATTTTTGGGATAAGATTCATCCGTTTCTTTTATAATAATTTCAAAAGCCACTTCTGCCCATTCCAGTAATTGTTTGCGGCGGGGAGATTGAGAAGCTAAAATGATTGGCTGTATCATTTGTGTATACATTGATGAATGGGAGTTTTTTTAGAGATATAATTTTAACAGCAGCATGGAAAGGATTCCTGCCAGCATTACTAATTTTATTTTACTGCTTATAAAATGATAGTCTGCGGTGGCTTGTGCCTGATAAAGTTTTCTCAATAGCCAGAGCAATGGAATTATCAGCAGCAGCAGGCAATACAGAGCTGTGGCCCACCAGCCGGACAACAGCATATAAAAAACTACCACCACTATTGCTCCAGTTAATACCACCAGCCATACAGCTGCAAAAACTTTTGCAGCCGGCACTCCCCATTCAATCGGCATGGTTTTGCAATTATATTTTTCATCACCTTCCCTGTCTTCTATATCTTTTACTACTTCCCTTACCAATGAAATAATAAAAGCAAAACCAGCATACAATGCCGCAAACTTAAATATCCGCTTCATGGCAAGAATGATCTCGGGTGACTGGCTCAAAGTATTGAGGTAAGTAGTGTTAACTGCAAAATAAAGTACGATCACCGTCCAGGCTGTGAGTGCGGAAATAATGATATTGCCTGATAACAATTTCTTTTTAAAAGTAGTGGAGTAAAACCACAGTAAGAATGTGCAGCCAATATTTGCCAGCACAATAATGTAGGTGGTTTTTAGTGATACATACAAACTGATCATAACACCAATAGTGCTGATTACAAAGTGCATTAAAATAGCCCACCGGCGGCTGATTATTTTTTCCACTACCATTTTGCCGGGCTTGTTTACCTGGTCAATATTAATGTCAAAATAATCATTGATAATGTAACCTGCGGCGGCAATAAACACAGAAGCTGCCACCAATAAAATGAACAAAGGCGTGGTAAGTTTATGTGGCAGCAGGTAATACTGTACCGGCAGAGAAGGCAAAATAATACAATAATAAAAAAGCAATTGAGTGAGGGCAATGAATACCAAATTAGGCCACCGGATTAAACGAAAAAAGGAACTGGCTAATTTCATATTGCTGATTCAGCCACTAAAATAAGCATTGTAGCCAGATATTAGTTGGGCAAAAAAAAGCCCCAACAATTGCCAGGGCTTTTATAAATTATGCTCTTACTTTCGCAGGTGCTTTTTTCTTTACATTTTTCAGTGCGGCATCAATTGCCTTGCTGATTTCTTCGTAGGTAATTTTGCCTTTAAAACGTTCTCCGTTTACAAAAAATGTGGGCACATCTGTTACACCACGGTTGAGGCCTTCTTTAATATCGCCCTGAACCTGCCAGCCGTAAGTGGCATTTACCAGTTCATCTAAGAACCTTTTGTTTTGTACGCCGGCTTCTTTGCTGTGCAGCTTTAAACTGGTAGTACCTAGGTTGCGGCGGTTAGCAAAAAGGATATTGTGCATTTCCCAAAACTTACCACTTTGTGCAGTTGCTACTGCAGCTTCACCGGCTTTTAAGCTACGCTGGTGTATGTTGGTCATTGGAAAGTGGCGGAAGTTGAACCTTACTTTTCCCTCATATTCTTCCAAAATTTGCTTTACCACTTCATTTGCTTTTGCACAGGCTTCGCTTTCATATTCGCCAAATTCTTCTAGAGTAACAGGCGCTGCAATGTTTCTAACAAATACATCTCTTGGTTCAATAATTTCTACAATTTCTTTTTTAAATGCCATAACTATATATTTTTATTTGCCCTAAATCAATTTATAAACTGAAGTTTTAAGGCCTGGTGATTGTTTCCATTTTAATAAGACAGTTGAGTTAACTATTTGGTTTACATCCTTCTGCCGAATCTTTCTGAAAGCGCTTGAAGGTAATATAATTTATTTCTCTACCCCAACCATTTGCCATTTTTTCGCTAACAGATTATCAACAATACTGATAACCAATTGTTTACTTTTGGTAAATAGAAAATTTTAACCTTCAATTAACCTCTTTACCGGTGTTTAAACTTTAATTCCCTGCTGAACTGCTTCATTCCGAAAAACCACGGTTCCGTCAAATACGTCCACCAAAACCGGCTTGGTTTTATCAATATCCCCGGCCAAAATCCGTTTGCTCAACTGGTTCACAATCTCCTTTTGGATAAGCCTTTTTAAAGGCCTTGCACCAAACTGGGTATCGTAACCATTTTCCGCCAGGTAGTCGAGAGCATAGTCCCCAAATTCTAACTGGATACCTGATTGGGCCACCAATGCTTTCAATTGATCCAACTGTATCCGGATGATTCCTTTTATCTCCTTTTTCATCAGCGGCTGAAACATGATGATCTCGTCGATCCTGTTTAAAAATTCGGGGCGAATGGTTTGTCGCAGCAAAGCGATCACTTCTGCTTTGGTACTTTCCACCACTTCCTCTTTATTTTTATCCGTTACTTTTTCAAAATTTTCCTGTATGATATGGCTGCCCATATTGCTGGTCATAATGATGATGGTATTTTTAAAATTCACTAGGCGGCCTTTATTATCTGTTAGCCGGCCATCATCCAACACCTGCAGTAAAATATTGAAAACATCCGGATGTGCTTTTTCAATTTCATCCAGTAAAACAACACTGTACGGTTTTCGCCTTACGGCTTCTGTCAATTGCCCGCCTTCATCATAACCCACATAACCCGGAGGTGCACCCACCAGCCTGCTTACAGAATGTTTTTCCTGGTACTCACTCATATCAATACGGGTCATCATGCTGTCATCATCAAACAGGTAATCGGCCAAAGCCTTTGCCAGTTCTGTTTTTCCCACACCGGTAGTACCTAAGAAAATAAACGAGCCAATTGGCTTTTTAGGATCCTGCAGCCCAGCCCTGCTTCTGCGGATGGCATCACTTACAGCTTCTATTGCTTCTTCCTGGCCTACTACTCTTTTATGTAACTCGTCTTCCAGGTGCAATAATTTTTCTCTTTCGCTCTGCATCATTTTCATTACCGGGATGCCGGTTGCTTTGGCAACATTTTCTGCAATATCTTCTGCATCCACTTCTTCTTTCAGCATTCTTTTTTCACTTATTTCATCCAGCAGTGTTGTTTGCTCTGCAATAATTTTTTCCTGCTCCTGCACTTTGCCGTAGCGTATCTCTGCCACCCTTCCATAGTCTCCTTCTCTCTCTGCTTTTTCTGCAGCAGCTTTCAAATTTTCAATTTCACTTTTGGCTGACTGCACTTTTTCCACTACTTCTTTTTCCTGCTGCCACTTGGCTTTAAAGGTATCCCGCTGTACAGAAAGGTTTGAAATTTCTGTATTCAATTCTTTCAGTTTTGCCGTATCGTTCTCCCTTTTTATCGCTTCCCGTTCAATTTCCAACTGGCGTATCTGTCTTTCTAATTTGTCCAATTCTTCGGGCATGGAATTCATTTCCATCCTGAGTTTGGCAGCACTTTCATCAATCAGGTCAATGGCTTTGTCTGGTAAAAACCGATCGGTAATATAACGGTGAGATAATTCCACCGCAGCAATAATCGCTTCATCTTTTATAAGTACATGATGATAATTTTCGTAGCGGTCTTTCAATCCACGAAGAATGGAAACTGCATCTTCTACTGACGGTTCATCAATCAATACTTTTTGAAAACGCCTTTCGAGTGCTTTGTCTTTTTCAAAAAATTTTTGATACTCACTTAATGTGGTGGCACCTACTGCTCTTAACTCTCCTCTTGCCAATGCCGGCTTTAAAATATTAGCTGCATCCATTGCTCCATCGCCACCACCGGCACCAACCAGTGTATGAATTTCATCAATGAATAAAATGATCTCTCCATCGCTGGAAGCCACTTCTTTCACCACACTTTTTAATCTTTCTTCAAACTCTCCTTTGTATTTAGCACCGGCTATCAACTGCCCCATATCGAGAGCATAAATTATTTTTGATTTTAAATTTTCCGGCACATCACCGTTTACAATACGCATGGCCAAACCTTCTGCTATAGTGGTTTTACCAACACCCGGCTCACCAACCAATATTGGGTTGTTCTTACTTCTTCTTGATAAAATGTGGAGTGTCCTTCTTATTTCTTCATCCCTTCCAATCACCGGATCAAGCTTGCCGTTTCTTGCCATTTCGTTTAAATTCTTTGCATACTTATTCAGTGCATTGAATTGTGTTTCCTGTGTTTGAGAAGAAATGGTGGAACCTTTGCGTAAATCTTTTATCGCTGCAATCAGTCCCTTGTCGGAAAGGCCTGCATCTTTTAATAATTTGGCGCTGTTATCATTTACCTGCAACAATGCCAGCAGTAAATGCTCCACACTTACAAACTCATCACCAAAACTTTTTAGTGATGCGGTGGCTTTTAAAATAACATTATTCATATCCCGGCTTACTGCCTGTGCCGGTTCGCCGCCTGATACTTTTGGAAGCTTGCTGATGCTCTCATCAATTTTGCTTTCTACAAAATTTACATTCACATTATTTTTCTTCAATAAAAATTCAATCGGCGAATCATCATCGCTTAACAATGCTTTCAGCAAATGTTCTGTTTCGATGGTTGGATTCTGGTTATTGAAAGCCTGTTGCTGTGCCTGTGCAATGGCCTCCTGTGCTTTGATGGTGAAATTATTCAGGTTCATATTTTACAAATTGCGTTTAACAGATAATGTGGAAAAAGCTCCATAAAGAATTAAAAACTACAAGTGAGTGACACAACGATGTTTGGCTATGCACTGCTGCCTGTAACATAAAATAAAAACAACTTTAACCCTTATTGTCAAATGATGCTCCAATAAAAAAATCAGCAATTATGTCTTATTACAACGGTTTCATCTGCCGCAAGTGCAGCCAGCAGTGGGTTTTACTGCAAGTATAGCAGGTTATTAAAATTAAAGGGACCTGAAAGAAATTTTAAAAATACAAAGTGAGGAAAATTTTATCCATTTTTAACCATCACCAGCCTCGACCGATCCGCTTTGGACATGGCATCAAAAAATTGAACCAATTGTGAATAATTACTTGCCGGAAATATTGCTTCCTGCTGTTCCCTTGTGCGGATGAGTTCTATCTTATTTTCTTTTACTTTAAAGCTGATGCTGTAGCTGCCGAATTTATTTTTCAAGGTTACATCTTTGGGTAAGGATTCTACTGAATAGCCCTGTGGCAATGTCATCGACACAGAGTCGATATCCCGGTAATTGTTTTTAAAAACTATATCAAAGCGGCGGCTGGTATCTTCAGTAAGCTTCGATTCTTTATTGAAAAGATTGGGGGTTACAAACAACCGCTTGCCCGTAACAGATGCATAATTAGGGGAGGTAATTTTTAATATTTCATCCATTGCAGGTATTATTCCTTTTGTTTCTTTGTATTCAATTTTTTCAATTTTGTAAGTAGGTAAATTCAATGCCCTGTTCAGGTATTTCTCCCTTTCTTCCTGGTTGATATAATGGAATAACTGATGCTGCTGTTCCTGCTGTATGCCGGTACTGTGTGTAAAGGCATCGGCAGTTAAATTTCCATTTTCGTCTATGGTAGCCGTTATCTTTCTTATTTGCAAATTATCATTTGCCGAATACCTTGGTGTGTTTACCAACATGCCGCCATCTTCTGTTACCAGCAAAGCTTTCCGGTTGCCGGTAAATTTTCCTGCATAGCCTGCACTCTCCGTCTGGCTGGTACATTCCAGCCACATAGAATCTTTATCGCCGGGCACACAGGCCACCACATGATTAAAATAATGACGGGGAAAATCTTCATACACATACGGAAAATTTTCGCCGCCATAGATAACGGCGGTGTAAGCTTTTATACCAGCTTCCCTCAGCAGGCTCACCATGTAATTGCTCAATGCTTTGCAATCGCCATATTTTTTTTCGGCTACAAATTTTGCTTCAAAAGGCTGCAGTCCGCCAATACCCAACTGGATGCTGATGTAATGTGTATTCTGCTGCAGAAAATTGTACAGCGCTTTTATCTTTTCTTCTTTGCCAGTCAATGCAGCTGTCAAATTATGTACTTCAGCTTTGATATTGTCGGGCAGCACATCTCTTCCTTTGTATAAAGAAGCATAATATTTTCCGTAATTATCCCAAGTACTTAAGTTGCCTTTGTATCCGCCATATTCAAAATCATCGGGGCCGGTCAACACCATTGGAGTAAGCCTCGATAAAGGCAATTGAAATATTTCATGCGCTATCGCTCTGATATTATCTGCCTGCCACGTTAGCGTTTTTGTATTTCCTTTTTGTGTAACAACGGGTTCTTTAGCACCATTGATTAATTTATACCGGAGTTTATAATCAACCGGCATTTCTACAATATAACTGCTGCTCTGCACTGCATAATCGTAGCCGGCAACCGGTTGCCATTCTGGAAATTCATAAATGCCGTTAAACTCCTGCTCTTCTTCATATTCTACTGTGTAAGGATATACTTTGTAATAAAAATTATGGCTTTTTATTCTGCCATCACCGGCCAAACTAAAATTATCATTGTAAGCCACATCCTCCATTTCTTTTTTCTTTACTGATTTTATTTGTTTGCCATTGGCATCAAATAATTTTCCGGAAGCTTCGGATAATTTTTCAAAATTATCGTACAAACTGGAGTAGCCTGCAAAAGAATTGCCTCTTTCATTTAGCACCGTGTACACAACCTTGTGCTGTACCGTGGCAGATTTTAGTGAATGAATAATGATCCTTGTTTCTTCCAGGCGCTGCACCATATCTGCTTTTTTAAAAAGCGAATCCGGGATTAATGCAACACTATAATTCTGCGCCACTGCAACAGATGTTATCAATAACTGAATTATTACAAAGCGTAGTTTCATGGCGGGTTTATTTTATTTTTTTAAACACAATTTGCTCTGCTTCTTTCTTTACAATGAAGGTGTAAAAATCACGGAGGGTTCGATAATCTTCACCGGCAAAGTTTGCTTTTTTCAGCAATATCCTGCACCTCATTTGGATAGCATTGACATCTGCACTTATTAAATATTCAAACACCCCTTCATTTTCATTTAAATTGATATGGACAGATTTTGGCAACTCATCAATTTTATATCCTTTGGGTATTTCCATATTCAGCACATATACATTGTCTGTTGCAAAAGGCATTTCTACAGGGTACATCCGCTCTGCTGCATAAAAGGGATTCTTCTTTATTGCTTCTCCCATCAGCGGATTAAAATAAACGATGTCTGCATTTTCAAATGAGCTGAGTTTAAAATCAAGTTTTACTGATACCGGTTCTTCTGCCTGCTGAAAAGAATCTACCTGTATATTACTGATCTGCATTTCTTCTGGAAAAGATTGTTTCAAATTTGTTTTGTACTCATTTAAACCGGATGCAGCAATTTTATTTTTAGTTTCCAATGATTCAAAGAAGCCCATGTTGCTGGTATAATTCCCTTCCACTTAATTTTTTTCGTTATTGGTAATAAAAATGCTTACCACATTGATTTCCGTCAATAAGTCGGGATCAAAATAAAGTGCAGTGGTATCATTTGAAATTACCCTTGCATTACCATTGTAACATTTTGAAGGCAACTTACCGAATGCTAAAAAAGGAGTGGTGGCATCCAGATAATAATCGGTTGAATTAATCTTTACTTTACCAATAACATAATTGAGCCGCTCCATCAGTGGATAATCTTTTGGGTTGCGGCCAAACTCCCTTGTACTCAACAGCACCGGCAATGCCTGTATATTTTTGCGATTCAGCATGGCAATCAGCAACAGGTTGATATCTCCAACCGTGCCGCTTTTTTTCTTTACCACATCTTCCAGCGATGTTTTAATATATTTATTATAGCTGTTAGTGCAGGTATAATTTTTCTGCACATGGTAGTAGATTTTTTTTGCCGCTTCCAGTGTACCATCATGTTCGTTCACAACCTGGTTAAGTATTTTATCAAGCCAGCCATTTTCATCATTCAGGTATTTTCCAAAATCTTCCCGTTTCATTAATTGTTCTGTTACTTTCCCCCAGGTACTAAACACATCATGAAAATCTTCTCCATCATAGGTTTTGTACAACTGGAAACTGATTTTATCAATAAAATTTACGGGTGAACAGATATAATTCTCAACATAAAAAACAGGTACATCTTTCATTACCCACTGGTGAGTAGCAGTTAGGCTTGATACAGTAATACTTTCATCTCTATTTATATAGCTATCCAGTGCTTTTTTTCCAATGATAGAATAAGTTTTAAACCCTTCTCCGCTTTTCTCAGTTGCAAATTTATGGTATCCCTGCCAGAAGTTCATGTAATGTAATAAGCCAGGGATAGCAACATTGTATTCACTCCATAAAGTAGGGCCTACAGTGCTTTGAAAATCCCATTCTGGAAGATTAAATTCAAAATCAGACTTGATAGTGTACGAATATTCTATAACAGATCCTTCCTTTACCCCGGGCATGGTAAACTTTTTACTGAAATGGTTTTTATCTGTCTTCTCTTCAAATATATCTTTGTCATTTAACTTACTCTCTATGACCGCACCATTTTCAATATTGTAAGTGATACCGGATAATTTTTCAACAGTTTCCTTACTGTCCTCATTCTTATATAATAAAAGTTCTACTGTTGCCATGTCGAAGCCTTTTTTATTAATCACCTTGATCCGCCTGCTTCGCTTAAATATATAACTGAACCAACCTGTTTTATTACCTTCAAAAGAAATATCCCCTTTATCAAAAACGATCACCGCATTGGTATTGGAATCTATTAACTCAGAACTGATGTTAAAATCTTCAGCTTTAACCTTACCAAAATTTACAGGTGCTTTGTCCTGTGCAGTGCAGGTAAGTGTAATAAAAAAAACCAGCAAAGGCAGCAAAATTTTATATCGAAAAAAATTTGTTTGAATACTTCGTTGTACAGATCTCATTTAAATTATTTTATTTTTTTAAACACAATTTGCTCGGCTTCTTTCTTTACAATGTAAGCATAAAAATCACGGAGGGTTTGATAATCTTCATTGGTAAAATTTGCTTTTTTTAGTACCAGCCTGCACCGCATCTGTATGCTGGTTTCGCTGGCAGATAGTAAATACTCAAACATCCCTTCATCGCCATTGAGCATGATCCTGGCAGACTTTGGCACTTCATCTACTTTGTATCCTTTGGGAATATCCATATTCAAAGTGTAGATGTCATCGGTTTTGTAAGGCATTTCCACCGGGTAAAAACGCTCTGCTGCAGTAAAAGGATTTTTCTTCATCGCCTCACCCAGCATAGGATTAAAGTAAACGATATCAGCATCGCCAAATGCAGTCATTTTAAAATTAAATCTTACTGCCACGGGTTCATCCAACAGTTTTAAAGAATCAACTTCGATATTAGAAACCGCAATATCTTCCGGGTAAGATTCCCTGAATGTTTTTTTATACTCCTCCATATTTGTTTTGGCCAGTTTATTACGGATACCCAGCGATTGATAGTAACCCATGTTATTGCTGAAAGCCCCTTCTACCCCACCTTTTGCAGCATTTTCTATAAATACCATAGTGGAATTACTTTCAGATAACGAGTCGGCCATAAAGAAAACGGGTGTGGCTTCTTTATTAACTACCCTGGCGTGGCCATTATACAGCTGTGATGGCAGTTTATTAAAAGCAAGCCGGGGTGATGCTGCATCTAAATAATAAATATTGTTATCAATAACCACCTGTGCTATTACATAATTGTACCTGCTCATTATGGGGTAGTACTCACTGGTAGTGCCATGGCTTCTTGTACTTAGTATGACCGGGTCGGCAGCAATCTTTTGGTTTCGGAGCATGGCAATCAGCAGCATATTGATGTCTGCAACAGAGCCGCTTTTATTTTTCAGTACATCTTTTAAACCGTTGCTTATGTAATACTCACTGTAATCTGTACAGGTAAAATGATCCCTTACATATTCATATATTTTTTTAGCTTTCGCCTGTGGTGAAACAATTGTTTTTACAATGGCTTCCACTTCATCATCCAGCCAGTTATTAGCCCTGTTGATGGGTACACCAAAATTTTCATTCAGCAGTAAATCCTCACTTACTTTTTGCCAGCTGTTCATATACATTTTAGGAAATGTATTGGGGTAAGCCACTTCTTTTAATTGAAAGTCAATTTTAGCAATTGAATTGCGGATAGTGGTGGTATAAGCCTCTTCTTTAAGTGCAGGTACGTTCTTCATTATCCAGGTATGATAGTCTACAGAACCTTCCACTTTAAAAGTATTCATCCCCGAGCTGCTCACTGGCGTAAAACCCGAGCCTCCATCTCTTTCCACATGTTCAATAAATGAAAAACTTATTTGAGATTTATCAACCTTATTAACAGCAAACGGCTGATACCCCTGCGAAAGGATTACATATTTAAAAAACTCCGGAATAGTTGCTTCGTACTGGCTCCACAGTACTGGGTATTCACCCTGAAAAATCCAAGGTTGCAGGTTAAAAAAGAAATCAGATTTTACTTCATAAGAATATTCAATAATGCTTCCTTCTTTTACTGCAGGAAAAGTAAATTTTTTATACACTAGGTTTTTACTGTGATTTTCTGTAAACACAGCTGATTTCTCCAGCTTTGTTTCCACCACTTTCCCATTTTCAATATTATAAGTATGGGCTTCCAGGCCTTCAAGCCTTTCTGCTTTGCCATTATCACTTACATACAATGGAATGGTAATAGTAGCTGCATCAAACCCATTTTTATTAATGATCTTAATGCGCTTTTTTTCTTTGAAGAGTAAAGAAAAAGTAAGGTCAGTCGCATTGGCCATAAATTCTGAATTGCCCATATCAGCCACCACCACTGCATTACTGTTAGAATCAATCAATGTAGATTTTACATCAAAATCTTCCAGCTTCACCTTTCCAAATTTTATTGGTAATTTGTCTTGCGCCCAAAGAATGTGATGAGAAAATGCAAGGCACAAAATTAAAACGGAGAACTTTGCAGGATACTTCATAATTGTACAGGGGTTTAGGTTTTGGTAAATACCGATAGCTAATATAGTATTTAAAAATAGTATGCTGCAAATAAATTATTGATTGAACAGGACAAAAAATACAACCCTCATAAAAAATATTGCTGCACAGCTTGGCTTTGATCATTGCGGCATAGCAAAAGCAGGCAGGCTGGATGAAGATGCCCGTAGGCTGGAACAGTGGCTCAGCAAAGGAATGCAGGGCAGCATGCACTACATGTCGAATTATTTCGACATGAGAGTTGATCCATCTAAACTTGTGCCCGGTGCAAAATCTGTAATTACTTTATTGCTAAATTATTTTCCTGCACAGCAGCAACAGCAAGGTGTACCCCAAATTGCCAGGTATGCTTACGGCAACGATTACCATGAAGTAATCAGGGGGAAATTAAAAGTGCTGATGCAATTAATAACAGAACAGGTGGGTGAAATAAATGGCCGTGGCTTTGTTGACAGTGCTCCTGTATTAGAAAGGGCGTGGGCACAAAAAAGCGGCCTCGGGTGGGTGGGCAAAAATGGTAACCTGATCAATAAACAAAGCGGCAGCTTCTTTTTTATTGCCACACTAATTACCGATATGGAACTGGAATATGACGATGCCTACGCAAAGGATTATTGCGGCACCTGCACCAAATGTATTGACAGCTGCCCAACAGAAGCAATATTGCCAGACAAAGTAGTGGATGGCAGTAAATGTATCAGTTATTTTACCATCGAGTTGAAAGATGCATTGATACCCGGCAGCATGAAAGGTAAATTTGATAACTGGATGTTTGGCTGCGATGTGTGCCAGGATGTATGCCCCTGGAACCGCTTCAGTAAGCCGACTGCAGAAATTAATTTTACTCCACTGCCTGCCATTTTAAATTTCAGTAATAATGATTGGGAGGAATTGACCGAAGAAAATTTTAAACTCATTTTTAAAAACTCCCCATTAAAGCGAAGTAAGTTTGAGGGCATTAAACGCAACCTGAAATTTATACGGGAATAAAATTATTTTTTTTGCAACATTTTCTGAAAGCGTATTCCCAAAAAATTATAGTGTGCCTGCCCATACATGCCCGATGCAGCCTGCAGTGTAAGACTGTAGTAAAATTCGGGGCCAATATAAAATGGTGATTTATTTTTTCCTGCAAGATTGATTAATGCAGCAGCAGATAAACCCACCAGCGTTTTATTAAAGACCGTATTATCCCGGTAATAATTTCCCTGTGTATAATCAAACAACAGGGCATTGGTTTGAATCAGTCTTGAAAAATTTATGCCTGCTGTAAAATTTATTTGCCTGCCTTTGATGGCTGCAACTTGTGTTGAAAAAGAAACAGGCAGTGTAATGAAATGATAAAAAGAAGTGTAACGGTTACTGCTGCCAGATTTGAATACCTCCCTGCTGCCTGAAGAAGCAGATTGTATATTTACCTTTTCGCCAATTGCAATAGATGTAGTTAACAGCTGGTAATGCAAACCTGCACCCAGTGTTATTTTTGCTGACAGTGAACGGGATATTTCAAAGCCTGCTGCTAGTGAAAACCCGGGCTTTGTTGCTGAAGGTGAATAAGCGCCAGCGCCTGCATTACCAGGTGTTGTTATTACACCCCCATTATTGAAATCAGCAGGAGCATTTGCATTGAGGTATTTACTACCGGTTGATAATCTACCAAATGACACAGAAAAACTTTTATTCCAAATTTGTTTTTTGGTTTTTTGTGGCGATGGTTGTACTGCTTTTACTATGGCTGCATTTTCTTTTGTGGGTTCTTTTTTCAATGGTTGTTCTGCAACCGTTTCTTTTGGCTCAGTAATTTCTTTATTCTGTTGCTTTTCATTTGTAACAGCCAGTTCTGTTTTAACTGACTGATCTTTTTCTGTCAACACATTTTCATTTACTGCCACCGGCTCTTCTGAAACAACTGCCTGTGTAATTTTTATTGTAGCAGTGCCTTTACTTATTCTTCTTATTTTATGTGAAGTAATTTTATTTCCATTCTCTACAACGGTAGTTTGCTGTCCCTGTTTACTACCGGCATTATTATTATTTGTTAAAGCAGTTGCTGCTGATTCTTGCTTTTCATTTGGTTGTTGTGGCTGCAAGTTTTTTTCATTATTTCCCTGCGCCAGGCTTTTCTCTATTTTATTTTCTGCCTGTTTATTCAATGAGGATGTATGTTGTTCCAGATCCCCCAGCCATAAAGTACTTGCTAAAAAAGCAATTAACAAAAAGGAGAAAATAAGATACTTTCTTTTACGCTCTTTTTCTTTGCCTACCTGTGCCTGCACATTTTGCCATACTGCTTCTGTTGGCTGCAATTGAAATGCATCCATCTCCTGCTGCATCTTTTTTTCAAATTCATTTTCCTGCATACTGCTGTTTTGACGATGATGAATATTTCTCCATCCACTCTATTAATAAATACCTGGCTCTTGCATATTGCGATTTGGAAGTGCCTTCGTTGATACCGAGCATTTGCCCAATCTCCACATGGGTGTATCCTTCTATGGCGTATAAATTAAAAATGGTTTGAAAACCGGTTGGCAATTGCCGTATCAATTCAGCCAGTTGTTTCGCTTCCAAATTCACGTCGGGATTTTGACTGGATACTGGATGGAGCGGCATTTCGGCAAACGCCATTTCTGCCCGGTATTTTTTATTTCGTTTTAAATAATTAAGTGCCGTGTTTACCATGATACGTCGTATCCATGCACCAAGATCGCCGGTAAAATTATATGTATCGATGTGAAGAAAAACTTTTACAAAAGCTTCCTGCAATACATCTTCTGCATCCATTATGGATTTGGTATAGCGGTAGCAAACCCCCAGCATGGCAGGTGAAAAATGCTGATACAACTCTTGCTGTGCCAGCGCTTTTTGTTTAATGCAGTCTTTTACCAGTTGTTTTTGATCCATCGTACTGTCAATGGCTGACAACTGTTTTTGTGAAACCGTTGCATGGTGATAAAAAGAAGTGAATTATCTGCCTTCACTAAAATGCTTTAATCCATTGAGTGCTGTTTCATAACCGGGGCCGGTTAGTTTGTCAATAAAGATGGCGTAAAATTTATCCCAGGGGTACCAGTGCAAATGAGTGATGGTATTCCAATCAATTCGTGTTTGCTGCTGTCCGGGTATTGCATAAAAATAAATTTGGTTGCTGATGTCATTTTCTCCTGCGGTGGTTAAAGTAAATGAGATGCTGGCAGTATCAGCTTTTGTAATTTGCAGGTGGGTGATTTTATTGTTGTAAGTAATATCACAGCTTGCATTTTCTCCTGTAGTAATATTTCCAAAACTAATAATTGCCAAGTTGGATGAAAAAGTAGGATGCCAGTTTTTCCAGTTTTTTAAATCAATTACCTGGGTATAAATTTTATTCTTTGCAACATTATCAATCACAATCGTTCTGCCCACTTTTGCTTTGGAAGGAATGAGTAATGACAATAAAGTAATGAAGATAAAAAGGCCGGTGGCACCAATAAAAAAAGCTTTTAGTAAACGCATGTAATGAATTTAGAAAGAGTGATATTGTAATCTATTTTGCAGATAAAAGATGCCAGCTGGTATGCGGTAAAAGTGAGTGACACAAGAATGATGCTATGAAAAGCTGCAGTGGGTATCAAAATCATTCATGCATATTTCTTTTACTCCCATTTAAAAACTTTGATGGCTGCTGCATAAACAATTACACCCCACAACAACAAAATACCAATTTCACCTTTTACATCCCAAAGGCTTTGCCCTTCAAAAGCCACAGCCCTCATGGCGGTATTCAAATGCGTTAGTGGCAATGCTTTTGATATTGGCTGCAGCCATCTTGGAAATGCCTCTACCGAAAAAAATGTGCCGCCCAATAAAAACTGCGGCAATGTAATCAGGTTGGCAAAAGGAGGTATGGTGCTTTCGCTTTTTGCCAGTCCGCTTACAATAAATCCAAAACCCATAAAAACGATGAGCCCGATAAAACTTAAGAAAAGCATATCCATCAATGTTAAAAAACCATTTACCAATGTAAAGCCAAAAAGAAAACGACCTGCTAAAATAATAACGATGGCGGTGAGCATTTGAAAAATTACTCTTGCCAACCCTTCACCCAAAACAATATAAGTACGGCTGATGGGTGTGGCAAAAAAACGTTTTAGTACCAGTGTATTTCGTAAACTAAAAAACATAAATGCCACACCAAACACACCGGAGCTTAGCAAAGAAAATCCTAACTGACCGGGGAGAATAAAATCGATGGTAGCGTATTCTCTTACTTCTTCCACATCTCTTTGATAAACAAAATCAGGCTTTGAATAAGTTGGCCGGCCGGCAAATTTATTATTGCTGATGGTGTTGTTGATATTGGCAATGAGCGGCATTACCTGTGGCCACTGATCGCTGCTAGCGGTAGTTGTATTGATTGAGTATGCATACGCCGGAACGGCGGTATTAGTTTTAGTAATATTTAAAATACAGGCAATCCGGCCTTTCACCAAATTGCTTCTTAATTCCTGTGTATCTGCAAACCGTACAATCCTAAGGCGCCTGCTTGCTTTGATGGAATCATACAATATATTGCTGGTATCACAATCTTTTGCGATGGCAATTTTATAAACCGGCACGCCGGCATTGCCCCCTACAAAACCAAAAACCAAAATAAAAATAAATGGAAAAACAAAACTAAAAATAACAGCCGAAGGGCTGCGGAAAATTGCTTTAAGACTGGCTTTGGTAATGGCCAACATGGCTGTTAACTGACTGTAAGATGACATTAAATTTTTATTTTGAAGCGGCAAAGCTATCGTAAAAAAGTTGAAATAAAATTTGAAGTATACGACATGTGACGTATATTTGTGGACAAATGACGGATGCATGAAAAATAATCCAAAACAAAAAAAGGCGGTGCCGTATAAACAACCTATTGCAGTAAGCAAGCTGGAAGAACCAGAAGCAATATACAGCAGAAGTGTAAAAATTATCCCTTCGCTAAAAGAATTTACTTATAAAGAGTTTAAAAAAATTTCGGACAATACTCCCTTTAGCCAGGCCGAATGGGCCGCTATGCTGCATGTAAGCGAACGCACCCTGCAGCGTTATGCAAAAAACAACGGCAGCTTTGCACCCATCAATGCAGAAAGAGCCATGCAGATTGATAAAGTAATAAAAAGAGGAAAAGAAATTTTTGGAAGTACAGAAAAATTTTACAGCTGGATAAAACGAAATCCCTACATGCTGGAAGGGCAATTATCTCTTCAATCACTTACCAGTGCAATGGGGATAGAAATGGTTTTAACACAATTGGGAAGAATTGAACACGGCATATTAGCATGATAGTGTACCGGCTTGCAACTGCAGAATATAAAAATGACCTGACCGGCACGGGAGCAAAAATTTTTGGTGGCCGGTGGAATTCAACCGGGGTAACTGTTTTATATACAACTGAAAATATTTCACTGGCTGTTTTAGAGATATTGGCCAGGGCCGATAAATATACCATACCCGAAAATTACCACCTCATAAAAATCATGATACCGGATGCAGCAGAACCGTTAAGTATTACAAAAAATAAATTAAAGAAAGGCTGGAAAGATGATGTGGGCTATACCCGTTTTATTGGTGATGAGTTTATCAAATCGAATGATGCATTACTGATGAAAGTTCCTTCGGCAGTGGTGGATGAAGAAAACAACTTTATCCTGAATATCCAACACAGCGATTTTAAAAAAGTAAAAATATCAAGCACTTTCCTTTTTCACTTTGATAAAAGGTTATTCCTCAACAATGAATAAAACCTATCTCCTGCTGGGAAGCAACATGGGCAACAGCCGCCAGCAATTAAGTACAGCCATTAAGCATATAAAAAAAGATATTGGCAAACTAAGCCGTCAATCCAAATTATATGTTACTGCCGCCTGGGGCAATACCAGCCAGCCTGATTTTTTGAACCAGGTAATTGTGGTGGAAACAAAGCACACCGCAGTAAAAACGATGGAAACAATTTTGGCAATTGAAAAAAAAATGGGCCGCATAAGAACGGTAAAAAATGCTCCCCGTGTAATTGATATTGATATTTTATTTTTCAACAAAACCATCATTGAAGAAAAAATATTGTCTGTTCCGCATCCGCAAATTCAGTTCCGCCGTTTTGTATTAATACCATTAAATGAATTGTCTCCCAACTTTAAGCACCCGGTTTTGCAACAAAACATCCACCAGTTACTAACAAATTGCAGCGACCCGTTGAATGTGAAAAAGTTTTGATTGTTCAACTGTTGATTACGCTTATTTTGCGCCCGTTAAATTATGAAGTACAACTTTGTTACAATAGAAGGGAATATCGGCGCAGGCAAAACTACATTGGCCCACATACTCAGCAAGCACTTTAATGCAAGGCTGATTTTGGAAGAATTTGCAGACAACCCATTTCTTCCAAAATTTTATGAAAACCCCGGCCAGTATGCCTTTCCGGTGGAATTGTTTTTTATGGCAGAAAGGTACAAGCAACTGAAAGATATGCTGCAGACAAAGGATATGTTTCAAACCATTACTGTGTCGGACTACCTGTTTACCAAATGCCTTTTGTTTGCCAAAGTAAATTTATCGAGTGAAGAGTTCCGGCTATACCAAAAACTATTTGATATCATCAACCCACAAATACTGCAGCCCGATATTTTAATTTACCTGCACACACCGGTAAATAAATTAAAAGAAAATATCAAAAAAAGAAACCGGGCTTATGAGCAAAGTATTCCCAGCGATTACCTGTTTCAACTGCAGGAAACATACACCCAGTACATCAAGCAACACAATATCAAAACGCTGTTTATAGATGCCTCCAATGCTAATTTTTTGGACAATGAGGAACATGTAAAAACAATCCTGGATGCACTGGATAAAGAGTATGAGAATGGGCAACACTATTTGACGTTGCCATAGTCCATTTGAGAATTGAACATTGAAAATTGAATATTATTAAACAAGGTGTTTATAAAAATATTCAATGCATAACACTCAATTTTCAATATTCAATGATAAAGCAACACCTTCACTTAAATGCTGTTGTTCTAAACATTTAAACGCTTATTAGTTTTTACCTTTGTTCAATCTCAGACTAATTAATTATTTTGAATAACTCTCCTTTAGCAGCTTTACGGATAACTGAATTTAGAAACTTTGTGGTTGGCCGTTTTGTTTTTATCATGGGGCTTCGCATGATGGGCACATTGGTATCGTGGTGGATGTATGAATTAACGGGGGATGCTTTTTACATTGGCATGATCGGGCTGGCAGAAGCCATCCCTGCAGTGAGCTTTTCATTATACGCCGGTTATGTAATTGACAAAAGTGAAAAAAGAAAATTGCTGCTTCGTACGGTGTTGCTGTTTGGCATCTGTGCCATTATTTTATTCGGAGCTTCCTCCAATTGGTTTCAGCAATCTTTTGGCGACAAACTTATCATCATTGCTATTTATACCATTATTTTTTTTACCGGCTGCATCCGTTCTTTTTCAGGGCCCAGTTTCAGTGCCATCATTGCTTCGCTGGTGCCGAGAGAATTGTTGACGGTGGCATCCCAGTTAAGTTCTACCAGTTGGTTAATTGCCAGTATTACAGGTCATGCCATGGCAGGGTTTTTAATTGCCTGGTTTCATGTCAGCGGAACGTTCATAGTAATCATTGTCCTGATTTTTGCCGGTTTATTTTTCTTATCAAAACTCAAAGAAAAACCACCGGGTATTTCCAGTGAGAAAAAAACGCTGGAGGCTGTAAAGGAAGGATTGGATTATGTTTTTAAAACAAAAGAGGTATTGGCTGCTTTATCACTTGATTTATTTGCCGTACTTTTTGGTGGGGCGGTGGCCATGGTGCCTGTGTATGCAAAAGATATTTTACATGCTGGCCCTATTGGCTTTGGCTGGCTGAATGCGGCTACTGATATAGGTTCTATCATCATGGTTATCGGCCTTACCTTATCGCCTTTAAAAAAGAAACAGGGCATTAAATTGATGTTTGCAGTAGCAGGCTTCGGATTGTGCATCATTGTATTTGGCATTTCAAAATGGTACTGGTTATCATTTACTGCATTGCTTTTTAGTGGGGTATTGGACGGCGTGAGTGTGGTGGTGAGAAGCAACATTATGCAATTAAAAACACCGGATGAATTGCGTGGCAGGGTAATGAGTGTAAACTCGATGTTCATCAATTCCTCCAACGAAATAGGGCAGTTTGAAAGTGGTGTAGCTGCAAAATTAATGGGGGTGGTTCCGTCGGTTATATTTGGCGGCTGTATGACGATTATGGTGGTGGTGGCTACCTGGTTTAAAGCTCCTTCGTTGAAGAAACTGGAATATTAAAAGTCCTAACTTTATACTCTAAATATTTTTTATGCAACGCAGAACTTTTATCCGCAACAGCAGTGCTGTTTTAGCTGCCTTTGCATTATTCAGTAATAAAACGGTAGCTCAATTTATTGCAGACCCCTCCTGGAATATTAAAATGCTGACAGATGACATTGGTGTTTTTAACGAAAAAGGCGGCACCATTTTATTCATGATCTCCAAAGAAGGTATTGTGGTGGTAGATGCCCAGTTTCCTGAAACATCGCAGCATTTGATTGATGAACTGAAAAAGAAAAGTGAACAGCCTTTCCGGTTGCTCATCAATACCCATCATCATGGTGATCACAGTTCCGGTAATATTTCTTTTAAAGGACTGGTACCACATGTACTGGCACAAGAAAATTCAAAAATTAACCAGGAAAAAGTGGCCAAAGAAAAAAAGAATGAAGACCAGCAATTATATCCTGACCAGACTTATCAAAATACCTGGTGTGAAAAGATTGGCGGGGAAGAAATTTGCCTGCATTATTTTGGTGCCGGCCATACAAATGGCGACAGCCTGGTTCAATTTAAAAAAGCAAATATTGTGCATGTTGGCGACCTGATGTTTAATCGCCGCCATCCCTTTGTAGATAAAAATGCAGGCGCCAGTATGAGCAACTGGATTACAGTGCTGGATAAAGCCTGTACTACTTTTAAAAAGAAAACAAAATTTGTATGTGGCCATGCTGCTGCCGGCTATGATATTATTACAGGAAGAGATGACCTGAAATTATTTGGTGATTACCTTGGCAAAACTTTACAGTTTGTGGAGTCTGAAATTAAATCCGGCAAAACAAAAGAAGAAATACTGAAAGCCACCAGCATACCGGGAGCAACTGAATGGAAAGGTGATGGTATAGAAAGGCCGCTTGGCGCAGCTTATACAGAACTCACTTTGTAGTTTTCGTTGTTGTCCTCTTCTACAAGCTTAGCGTGACTACAACGAAAAGCAGTTATTTATTCATCGCCATTAATTTTTCCAGCACATAATATACCGCCGGACAAAAAGAAGAATTCTTTAAAGTAAGTGGCTGCCGCTTCAGCAACACATCTTCATTGGTGTAAGGAAAACGTTCACAATCGGTGGGACGTACTTCGTAGATGCTGCAGTAATTGTCTTCGCCTAAAAAAGAACAGGGAGCTGCCCTCATTACATAATCGCCTTCTTGATCTACCCGTAAATAATTATTGATGAGATCGCCTTCTTTCATTTTTAAATGTTTGGCAATTCTTTTTATATCAGGTGTTTTAAACCTGGGCGAATAACCCTTGCAGCAGTTGCCGCATTGCAGGCAGTCAATTTTACTGAAGGCTTCTTCATGGAGCTCCGGCAGGGCTTTCAGTACGGTGTTCTTATCTGCCCGGTGCAGGTAATTTTTGTATAATTTTTGACGGTCACCAGATTTTTTTTCCCAGGCTCTTAAAAGTTCTTCTTGCATTGTGTGCTTTGCATGTTTGTGATTGATTGAAGGTACAACTGTTGACGGGATATCTGTCAATATCAAAGACCATTAAAGTAAGTTTGCAGCGCTCAATCCAAGGTCAGTAGGCAATCCATCCAAACTTGTTAAATTATTTTGCTGCACATATTCCTGCAATCCATCAGCACCTTTTTTTTCTGCCCATTCAAAATGTATTTCTCTTTCGCCGGTGTACTGGTACATTGGCACACCAAAGCCACAGGAGCTTTGCACCAGGTCGATATTGGCTACAATGATCTGCCTTGTGCTGGGATAGATAGTAAAGTGAGCGGCATACTTTTTCCATTCGGCGGTGCCTGGCAATACCGTAAAACCTTTGCCATAAAGCCGCAGGATATTTGGTGTGGCTCCAAAAGAACAGAACATAATGGTGATGCGGCCATTCTCTAAAGTGTGTGCAGAGGTTTCATTACCACTGCTGATGAGATCCATATAAGCCACCTGCTGCTGAGATAAAACTTTGAAACAATCCATTCCTTTGGGTGAAAGATTTACCCTGCCTGCTGCACTTAACGGCGCTGTGGCAACAAAAAAAACATGCTGATTTTCGATGAACTCTTTGTGTGGCGGTTTGATGGAATCATGCAGCTTACCCATATCAATTGTTTTTAAAAAATAAAGGTAAGGAGGAAAAATACAACTTTTTGTTGCTGATTAATTTTCGCCATCGTTGGTGATATGAATTTAAAAACTACTTAATATTCCGAACGCCCCTGTTGTGTGTTTTCACCAACAGGCGAAGCATTGTAATTGAAAACTGGATGTGTTTGGTTTATACTAAAGGTATAATGGCTTACACTTCGGTCGTTGGTCGGGAGACGCAACGACGGCTTGCTTTGACAGCTGGATTTCTTTAATGACATACCAACAATGGCAAAGTAAATACTCCTGGATAACCTGGTCTTTTATGTCCATTTTGGTTGATTTTGTAGTCAACCTATTTCAGGACGAGACAAAATGCTGCTGATTGTTCTTACGTCCAGCTCCAATTGAGCAATACTTTTGTTAAGTGCATGCCCTTTTCTTTCAGTTTTGTGATGGTTCTGATAAATAGAAGTAATCGCCTTTTGTCTTATCTATTCAGATTAAATAATTGCCATAATCAGATGAGCATTCAGGTTTTTTGTTTTCTCATTTCTCTTAACGCCAATAAAAAGCCTGTTGCAAATAATAATGTAATCAGGCCTGCGAAATATGGTATTAATTCAGTCATTTTTACTGTTGTTTATAAGTTTTAAATAAATCCCGAAAGCCAGTATAGAGGGTACCCAAATACCAATAAATATGGCGGCGTTTGCTTCTCCCTTGAAATATAATATTTCTGAAAAAACAAGCGAAAGAAATGCTGCGATAAATAATAATTTATCCGTTATAGTAAACTTTTTAAACATGACGTTATTGATTTTTAAATTATGAATTACTTAAATGTACGGTGCAAATATGATATAAAATAAACTTATAATTTTATTTTGCAGTAATGTTTTCCAAAATAACCAGCTATAGAATTGCACAAATCGTTTATTTAGCATTTGGCAGTGACATGTAAAAAATATAGAAATTTAATATCATAAAAAATAAGGCAGGCAATGATATCCAAAGGCTATCCTTAACTTTTACCCTGACTGCAACACCTAAAAACATTAATAGGGTGAGGCCCCCCGCAGAAATCAATAAAATAAGTTGAAACTTTAAACCTACCAGCAGACCCACTGCTCCCAATAATTCTAAAACTGCGGTAAGTGTTCCTACTTTCTCAAGCCCAAACCGTTTGAATTCATATTTCATTTGTGGTGAAATAAAATATGCAATTCCATAACCCAAAAAAGACAGACTTGAAATTAGAATTAGTAAATTAAGTAAGTTCATTGTTATATTAATTTTAGTGATACAGCCGTAATGAAAAGACTTAATAGTAGTAGGAATAAAGAGGGCATATGCTTTTGCCATGGATTACCCACTTTAAAATGGAAATATTGTGCTGATAACATAAGAAATGCGATAAGTAATGCCGGAATAAGTACCAAATTCGGATACCAAATACCTGTAACCAACAATGTTGACAAAGCTATTTTAGAAGAACCTACTATGGTACGGGTTAAATCACTTAAGCCATATTGTCTAAATTCTTTGACGATATTATCAAAACGAAATATCCAAACGTACGCTATTGAAAAAGCAACTATAACTTGTGCGATGATAGAGTAATTAGTCATTTGTTTTTATTTTATTTACATATTAATATTATGGCCTTGCTTAATTTTTTGTGTTACTTTTTTTTATGTTATTGGTCTTTTCGCCGAAGCTAAAGACTGAGTCCAACAAGGTTGCACATAACTCAAATATATAAGAAAGTTTATTCTAAAACTAACAATCACATCAAAGCCGAAACCGATTTAATCAATCTATTGTGCCGATAAAAGTTGCCCAATGGTATTGGGTACAAGAGTGCGACGCAAGGATGCTGCTATAAAAAACTGAAGCTGGTAACAAAATAAAAAATCGGTTCTTTACTCCATATTCCCCATCTTTCCCCCGCCCCTTTTTTACTCAACATATTTAAGTTAATTTGCCGCCATATTATTAAAAATCTTGCATGAAAAATTTCAATTTTAAAACCCTTGTACCGCACCTGGTAGCAGTAGCTGTTTTTTTAATAGTAGCACTTATTTTTTGCAAGCCTGCGCTGGAAAGCGGCGTGGTACTGCAACAGAGTGATGTAACGGCGGTAGAGAGCATGCGCCACCAGAGCGATTTGTACAAGCAGCAACATGGGGTGTTCCCTTTATGGGCCAGCAGTATGTTTAGCGGTATGCCTGCATACAATATTGTTTTTGAAGGGCCGGTGTCGCCGTTTCAGTATATCAATAAAACTTTGCAGCTGTGGCTGCCCAAGCCTTTCAACTTTTTCTTTTTGTGCTGCATCAGCTTTTACTTTTTCTGTATGTGTGTACGCATTCGGCCGTATGTAGCCATACTGGGCAGCCTGGCATTTGCGTATGCCACTTACAACCCAATATTGGTGGTGGCAGGCCACGATACCAAACTGCTGGCAATGGCGTATGCCCCGGCACTGCTGGGTTCTGTGCTGCTGCTGTTTGATAAAAAATATGTTGCAGGCTTTATATCAACAGCGGTATTTACCACCATGCATGTAATGCAAAACCATCAGCAGATAACTTACTACCTGTTTTTGGTAATTGGCATCATGACCATTTTCTTTTTGGCAAAATGGGTAAAGGAAAAAGATTTTGCCCATATTGGCAAAGTGCTGCCGCTGGCAATTGGCGGGGCATTGTTTGGCGTTATGATCAATGCGGTGATATTGTTTCCGGTGTATGATTATGGTAAATACAGTAAACGTGGCGGGCAGTTGGTAATGGAACCCAAAGCAGGAGATGCTAAAACAAGCAATAATAAAACAGCCGGCCTTTCGAGGGATTATGCTTTTCAATGGAGCAATGATAAGATTGAAAGTCTTAGTTTATTGTTTCCGGGGGTAAAAGGTTATGGATCTTATTTTTCAAAAAGAGATGAAGAGTATAATATTTTTCCAAAGCTTTCAGAAAGCTCTCATGTAGTAAATTACCTGGAAGAAAAATTGAACGTGCCGGAAGACCAGGCCACTAACGTAGCAGCTAATTTATCGGGCAGGTTGTATTGGGGTGATAAGCCCTTCACCAGCGGCCCGGCTTATCTTGGCACAGTGGCATGCTGCCTGTTTGTGCTGGGCATGTTTTTTTTAGATAACAAACACAAATGGTGGATACTTACTGCCAGCATAATGGGTATCATTTTGGCAATGGGTAAAAATTTTCCATTGATCAATAATTTTCTTTTTGATCATTTGCCACTCTACAACAAATTCCGTACACCTGAGATGGCGCTGGTGATACCGCAGATACTCTTCCCGATGCTGAGTGTGATGGCTGTGCAAAAGCTGGTGGATGGAGACTATACAGATGGTGAAAAGAAATTCAAATGGACTGCCATTACTATGGGAATTATTTTTGCTGTTGCAGGAGCATTGTATTTCAGCATGGATTACAGCAAAGAAAATAAAGAAAGAACAAGGGAAGTAAATAATGCATTTGCCAAACCAGACAGCTCACTGAATGGTAAGCTGCAGGTGATTAATGAAAAATACCAGGGGCTTACAGATAACCAGGTGTATGAAGATTTTCTGTATCAAACAAAAGGTGATACCAAAGTGGCGAAAGACCTGCTGGGGGCTTTACGCAAAGACAGGGAAGGTTTTTTTGGAGCTGATATTTTAAAAGGCTTACTCTTTGTACTGCTCACCCTCGGACTTGTTGGATTGTTTATTTATAAAAAGATAAACAGTGTAGTGTTGCTGGTGGGATTGCCATTGCTGATACTGATTGACCTGCTGCCAATTGGTATGAAATACGTAAATGAAAAAAGTTTTGAAACTGAGGAAAAATACAAGTCCAATGAATTTTCTGAAAGCAATGCTGATAAAATGATACTTGCGGATAAAGATCCTAACTACCGGGTATTTGACATGACGGGTGGTGATCCGTTCCAAGATTCAAAGCCATCTTATTTTCATAAATCTATTGGTGGATATCACCCTGCCAAGATTGGTATTTATGATGACCTTGCTACTTACCAGTTGAGTGGTGGCCGTGTGAATCCTGCTGTACTAAATATGCTGAATGCAAAATACATAATTCAAAAATCGGCTGATGGTAAAACTGCCAATGCTATACAAAACCCAGGTGCACTGGGCAATTGCTGGTTTGTGAAAGGAGTAAAATTTGTAAAAGGCCCGGTGGAAGAAATGAAAGCATTGGATAATTTTGATCCAAAAGATACGGCTGTAGTAGATGACAGTTTTAAAAATATCATTACAGCATTTGCACCTACAGACAGCAGCAGCAGTATCAAACAAACCAGTTTTGATAACATGGAAATAAAATATGAAAGCAACAGCAATACAGCTAATGTGGCGGTGTTCAGCGAAATATTTTATAAAGATTGGCAGGCAACCATTGATGGAAAAGAAGTGCCGGTTGCCAAAGCTAACTATGTATTAAGGGCATTGGCAGTGCCGGCTGGTAAGCACAGCATTGATTTTAAATTTGTGCCAAAAGTATTCAACATCAGTTATACCATTTCTTTAATCAGCAACTGGCTGTTGCTGGCACTGGTGTTATTGTTTGGTTTTTATTCATTGAAAAAAAGCAGTAATAAAAAAGGGGTGAATGGCTAATATTAGTGGAGATAACCAGGCAGTTTTTTTATCGGGCAGTGATGCTTTGGCAATTGATATTAATACCAGGGCCAATGAATTATTTTACAAATTACAAAATTTTGATACCTCAGGAATCAATACCACTGCGGAATACAAAGATTACTTTATCAATCACCACCTGGGGCCAAGGTTGTTTTTTTCTTTGCAAAACAGTGCACATATAATTTATGATGCGGTAAAAAAATCGGGTAAGCCGGTTAGCGAAATCCAGTTTATTGATTACGGTGCCGGGCTGGGAACATTGTTTATGCTGGCTGGAATGATGGGCTTTAAAAAAAATGTGTACAATGATTACCTGCCCGACTGGCAGCAAACTGCACAATCTATTTGCGAAGCATTGCAGATAAAAATTGACGCCTGGGTTACCGGCGATATTGATGCAGTGATGCTACATGCAAAAGACAACCGCATACAATACGATATTGTGGCATCAAGGAATGTGATTGAACATATTTATCAGCTGCCGGAATTTTATACTGCCGTCTTTCAACATAATCCGAATGCAGTTACCTACTCCACCACCACGGCTAATTACCACAACCCTGCGATGAACTTATATCATATTTATATTCATCAACAAACAGAAAAAAAATATTACCGCCAGCAAAGAAGAGAAGAAATAAAAAAATTACAACCTACCATAACAGAAGATAAGTTGACAAAATTGATTGAGTTGACAAGGGGCAAGGGGCAACAGGATTTTGTGGATGCAGTAAATAATTTTGTAAACAGCAAACCAGTTGCTGCAGACAGCAGCTTACGCAGCAACACCTGCGATTGTATAAATGGTGTATGGACCGAACACCTGCTGACAAAAAGAGAATATGCAGCTATTATTCAATCAGCAGGATTTAAAATGGAATACACTGCCGGTTATTGGGATACACATTATGCATGGGGATTAAAAAATATAATGGCTGGTATTTTTAATAAAATAATTTTACTGCTCGGCAAACAAAAAGGTATTGTATTATCGCCATTTGTAAATGTAGTGGCTTATAATCGGGTTTAGAACGTTTACAAGTTTAGGATGTTTAGAGGAGTATAATACACTGCAACATTTAATTAAATATGGATGTAACAATCATCATAATAAATTACAAGTCTGCCAAATTGGTTGTGGATTGTATTGACAGTATCTATGAGCAAACCCATCAATACCAGTTTGAAATTATTTTAGTGGACAATGATTCACAGGATGATTGTAAAGAACAGGTACTGGGAAAATATCCAGCGGTGCGATGGCTGCAAACAGGCTACAATGCCGGCTTTGCAAGAGCCAACAATGCGGCCATCAGCATTGCAGATGGAGAATATATTTTATTGCTGAATGCAGACACCATCATTTTAGATAATGCCATTGATAAAAGTATCAGTTTGATGAAAGCTACTCCGGATGCAGTTGGCTGTGGGGTACAATTATTAAATACCGATGGCAGCACACAGATCAGCGGTGCTCATTTTATCAAAGGCGGATCGAATGCTTTATTGCCGCTACCCTATCTCGGCAGCCTGGTGCGGTATGCCGGTTACAAATTAAAATCTACCATACCAAGTGTGCAGGATGTACATCAAGACACAGCAGTGGACTGGGTGGTAGGTGCTTACATGAGGGTAAAAAAAGAAGTGCTAAAAAAAAGCGGCCTGATGGATGAAGATTTTTTTATGTATTCCGAAGAGATAGAATGGTGTGCAAGGTTGAGGAAACAAGGTAAGTTGATATTGTTTGCAGAGCCAAAAGTGATTCACCTGAAAGGTGGCACCAGCAGTGATTACTATAACACTGCTGAAAATGAAAATGGAGAAAACTTATGGAATAAAAAAGCAAGGCAGATAATTGTATCCAACATGCTGCGGATACGAAAGCAGTATGGCATAGGATATTTTTTACTGATCAACGGCTTCTATGTTTTTGATGTAGCAGTATTTTTCTTTTGCCTTTTATTATCTAAAATATTTACTGGCGGAAAAGGCAGGTACAGCTGGGAAATATTTTTTGGTTTCACCAGCAACATTTTGATTTTGCAGTGCTATTTTATAAAAATACTTTTCAATCAAAAGCATTTTTATAAGGTATCCTGATACCATAATATCAGTTATTTTTACACAAATTGTTTCAAATGCTGCAATGTAATATCTGCGGTGGGCCTGCTGCCACCATAGAGGTGAAAGAACAAATGATGGGGTTAAAGGAAAAATTCATTTATCAGCAATGCTCAGTTTGCGGCCATACTCACCTTGAACAAATACCTGCTGACCTGGGGAAATATTATGATCCCAACGCATATTACAGTTTTAAAACCAATAACAGTGTTGCCGCATCTGGTGAAAAAAATATCAAGCTTTCGTTAAAAAAAATATTACTCCGGTTAGGAGTACAAAAAAATTTCCTGTTTTCTTCAGCATTGAAAGCCGTGTTATCGGTTAAAGGTATCAGCCGGCATTCTGCCATACTGGATTATGGCTGTGGTGCAGGCCAGTTTGTGGACGAATTGAATGCTCTGGGTTTCACTCAAACAAAAGGCTACGATCCTTTTTTACCGGAGAATATACTGCAGCAGGAAGAGGTATATTTAAGCAATAATTTAGCAGCATTAAAAATAAAGCAATGGGATGTAATTACACTGAACCATGTATTTGAACACCTGCAGGATCCGGTGCAGGTGCTGCAAAATATCAGAGGGGTTTTAAAAGAAAATGGAAAACTCATTTTACGGTTTCCCATTATTGATTCTTATGCTTTTGATAAATACCAGGAAAACTGGGTACAGTTTGATGCCCCCAGGCATCTAAATCTTTTTACAAGAAAGAGTACAAAGATTGCGGTGGAGAAAGCAGGAGGCTTTAGTATTGTAAGCATGTACGATGATTCATTTCACTTTCAGTTTACCGGCAGTGAACTGTATTTAAAAAACTTGTCCCTGCATCCGGAAAATAATAACCGTAAGAAAAGATTTTTATCTTTAAGCACTTACCGGTATCATTTTTTAGCAAAAAAATTAAACAAACAAAACAAGGGCGATCAAATGACAATCATTCTTGAACGGACTTAACCTAAGAAGCTATTTGAGTTATTTATTTTTGATACCAGCTTTAGTTTTTTATAGCATCATCGTTGCGTCGCAATCCGTTCATCGGCATACCTTTGGGCATCTTGTTTATGCAACTTGATAAATTTTTAATTAACTCAAACAGCTTCTAAATAACATTTATATTTTTTTCGAATCAATCCATGCAATTATCCATCATCATAATTAATTACAATACTTTTCAGCTTACCTGCAATTGTATTGCTTCTATCAATGAAAAATTGATGGAGGTGGAGTATGAAATTATTTTGGTGGATAATGCCTCAGTGGAATGTAACCCGGATCTGTTCAAAGAAAAATTCCCCTTCGTCAATTTGATTAAAAGCCCCACTAATACAGGCTTTACAGGCGGAAACAACTTAGGGGTGAATGCTGCAACAGGAGACTATTTATTACTGCTCAACAGTGATACAGAACTCATCAACAATGCACCAAAAATTTGTCTTGATTATTTACAGCTGCACAAAGAAGTGGGCATGGTTAGCTGCCAGTTACTGTATCCTGATGGAAGGATGCAATACAACTGCCGCCGCTTCAGAACGATCAGTTGGGAATTGTTAGAAATATTTCCATTGTATAAATTATTACCCAAAGCAAAACGGGAAGCGCTGATGCTGCATCATTATTTCGATCATCAAAGTTTTGCTGATTGTGATTGGGTGTGGGGAGCCTACATGCTGTTTCCCAGAACTATTATTCAGCAGTTGCCCAAAAAAAAACTGTCTGATGATTTCTTCATGTACTGTGAAGACACTTTGTGGTGCTGGGATTTTAAACAACTGGGATACAAAATTCATTTTCTGCCGCAGGCAAAAGTGATGCACATTCATAAAGGCAGTGTAAGTAAAGACAAATGGATTAAAATTCGTACTACTTCTATAAGTAACCATGCAAACTTTATGAAGAAATTTTACCCTGACTTCAGGTGGTATATTTTTGCTGCGATTTATTTTACCAAACAATATGGTGCCTTATGGTTTGGTAAAATTTTCAAACGCTGATAATTATTTCTTCTCTCTCAGTACAACAGTTGTCTTTTCCCGGCAATATCACTTTTATGATTATACGCTTTTAATCAGCCAGAGTACTTTCCAAATTCTATATTCAGTTTATTCATTCCACGATACGGAAAAAATTTACCTGTGCCAGTTTGTAACCTCCTCATTTACAGCAAGTTATTTTATGGCACAATATGGGTAATTATAGCAATAAGCAAGTGATGAGGAAAAGAAAAAAGACAAGCAGCGGTAGTTCTTCATCCAACAAAAAAGAAAAATTAAAAATATTATATAGGGTTTCTTCAGTGTTTTCAAGTTTAAAATAGTCGTTTAACATGGTCTGGATCACCATCTTAAACGACTTTCTTGTTTTAGTACAATTGCAGCAGCTACAAATAAAATTAATCAGGAATTAAATTAATCGGCAAAATAATTTCCCACCTGCCTTTAGCTCCCGGATACCTGAGATCTGTATCCAGCAAGTGGCTATAACGTACACCAATACTGGCTGGAAGGGCATTCCATAATTTAGTATCGAAATAAATTTCACTCCCCACACTGCGGTTTATGATCGTTGTGAGTACTCCGTTTACCCTTGCTTTAGCATTGGTGTAATCATAAAATACATTAGTCCTGATACGTTGAAAAAAAACAATATTTCCAAAACCCCAATCGGGATAAAATAAAGGAAAATGATAATTAGCACCCAGCTTATACATACGTCTTGTATTCAAAGCTTCGTATCCTCTTGAATAAGAAAAACTGTTGCTGAAAAAATCCGGTACGGTATCTCTTTTTTGAAAGGCAGCATTAAAAACTAAACTATGATTGGGAAACAAACCAGGGAAATAAAGTGAAGCTGCTGATACCAATTTCTTTCCCTTGTAAAATGTAAACGCATCCCGGTAGGTAAACGAAATAGTTTGAGCCCAACGTGGGTTAATGTGCTGCCTGGCCTGCCTGCTTTGATTGGTGAACGAAAAAAAAGCATTGCCATACTTTAGCGCCAGGTTATTGAAAACGTCTTTTCCAATTCCGATATATGGCACTTGTTCTATATTATAACCAATACCAAAATTCAAATACTTGAATGTTCGTCCATTAATAAAAGATAATGGAATGGAAATTCCTCCAGTCAGTTTTGCTGAATTAAAATTAATGCCACTTGTTAAAGAAGTATCAATATTCCTGTTGGCGCTGTATTCTGCACCAAGCCTTAAATAAGGGAACCAGCCGGCAAACACTGCATTGTAGCCAATGGTGTGACTGAGTTCATTACGGTTATAAATATAACTGATGCTGTTGCTGAAACTGCTCAGAATATTGTCGCCATAAAATATATAGCCATACTCAGGATCGGAAGCTACCGGCCTGGCACTATGAAAATTAAAAAGCTGGAATGAATTTTTATATTTTGTCACTTCATTTTTTTTATCACCCAACCGATATAATATGCCTGCACCGGTTCTTTGCAGTGCAGCGGCAGCAGGATTAATATTCAAATTGTTTTGCTCACCAGCTCCAACGGTTATAGATTTTAAAATATTGATATTTGATTTCACCAGCCTTGAACCATCCGCTGTAAAAACAGTAAATACTAATTCTCCTTTTGCATTGACAGCTGGTTGATAAACTGCATTTGCATTGTTGGTAATTCGATACTGCTTCTTATCATTGAGGTTTATCGCAAAGATTCTGTCTGCCGGTTTATTATTTTTATCATTATTATAATTGTCCGTCATACTAAAATATACAGTATCATTTACTACCTGTGGATAACCCAATACGCTAAAAGAAAATTTAGTAAGCAGCGCTGTTGTTCCATTATCCAGATTCACTTTTACCAATGCCATTTGTCCTTGCGGATTGCGGACAGCCGATACAGCGGTGCTGTTATTGATATATTTTGTTTGGGTAAAAAAATAATTATTTGGATTGGGCACTTCGCTGATAAGCTGCCCGGTAGCAGCATTCAGGCGATGCAGGTAATTACTGCCATCCGGATTTACATTCACTGCAATTACTTCTGTTCCCTCCTGATTAATGTCTGGTGAAAAGTATTTTGAATTATTTGTAAGCTGCCTTTGTTCGTTGGTATAAATATCCAGCAACTGTATTACACTGTAATTTCTGTTTGCCCAACGTGAGTCTGATTGGTAAGCTGCATACACCAGCTTGCCTTTTTTATAAGAGAAATAATCATCCTTTACATAATCTTTCACCCTGATTTTTTGTTCTTTCCCATTGATTAAAAAATAAAATGAATTAAGTTCTTTGTAAGATTGTTTGGTAACAATAATAGTATCATCATTTATAAACTGCGGAAAAAGATAGTCCACTACATTGTTCTTTTCAACAGCTGTTATGTAATTGAAACTGTCATTATTTTTTTCAATGGCAGGCAAAGTTTGTTCTTTAAAATATTGCAATGCATCTTCCCGGAAACGTTGATAGCTTTTACCTGAATATTTTTCAATGGCATTATTAAAAGAATAAAACAACCCTTTAAAACGTACGGCATCTCCAGTTACCTTTCTCCAGAAATCTTCCCCATATTTTTCATAGCCATACGCTACCAATGGATATCCCAATTCGTAATGATCGGGAGTATAATGCAGCAGTGAACCACTCCGCAGTTTCATCCACGAATAATTTTTTTTATCTAGCCACAATGACTTTAAGCCATTATAAAACCAGGACATTCTTCCCCGGCCCTGTGCACTCACCAATGTTTCCTGCCATACCGCATCTCCTTCAAAAAAATAGTCGGGGATAGAAATTCCATTTGCCAGCAATTGCCCCTCCTGCCCCAGCAAAAAAGAAAATACTTTGGTAAGCCCGTTATTAAAATTGCTGAACTGCTGCATGTGCCGGTCTTCATGAATGATCAAATTATCATCCCAGCGCAGGCTGCCATTGGCAAAATTATTTTGCGGCGGCACCATATACAATTCACTCACCACCGGTGCCAAACGTACAAAGGCATTGGCTTCTGTAGTTTGATTGAGCAATACTATATTCCATTTGCGGATTTTATTTCCGATGCTGTGCAGCGTCACACTATCCAATAAAGCCACTACATTGCTGATGCGGTTTGCCTGGCTGTCCAAGCCTTTAGGAAAGATTACCCTTGATTGGGCAGTATTCACCTGAATCCATTTTATTGAAGAAGGATTGCCTCCAAAATTTTGTGCTGTACTTAAAAAAGGCAGCAAAAAAAATAACAGCAACAGTTGAGTTCTTGATTGATACATGAAATAAAGTTAAGCAACCAGGGAAATTAAAATATAAGCAGTTAGTATTGAGGAAATAAATTTTATTCTAATCAATAAAAATCAGGGCTTTAAAAAATATTCTACCGCCAAAGTGTACCCCTTTAATCCAAGACCGCTGATGACCCCAACACTTTTGCCAGACACATGCGATAATTTTCGAAAATCTTCCCTTCCAAAAATATTTGAAATATGCACTTCTATTACAGGAGTAGTAATAGCTGCAATAGCATCTCCCAAGGCAACAGAGGTATGGGTGTAGCCGCCCGGATTTAAAATGATGGCATCAAAAGAGTAGCCTACTCTTTGTACCTCATTGATCAACTCTCCCTCTACATTGGTTTGAAAGTAGTGAAAATTTATTGTTGGGAATGCTGCTTTGAGGTTTTCAAAATAAGCATCAAACGACTGGTTGCCGTACACAGTTGTTTCCCGTTTACCAAGCAGGTTAAGATTAGGTCCGTTGATGATGGCTATTTGCATGCCCCTATCCCCTAAAGGGTATTTAAAGTTTATAAATTTGTTTCAGCCTGTAATATAACAAACACTTCAAACAATTATACTGCAAAGTTCCTCCGTTAGCTAACGGATGCGGAGGAGGTATTCATCAGTGCCATAAAATCATCAAACAAATACCTGCTGTCATGCGGCCCCGGTGTTGCCTCCGGATGATACTGAACAGAAAAAGCAGGTTTATTTTTAATGCGGATACCTTCTATTGAATTATCATTCAGGTTTACATGCGTTATTTCTACATTGGCTGAAGCCCTTACTGCATCTGGGTTTACACCGAAGCCATGATTCTGTGTAGTGATCTCACTTTTACCGGTGATGATATTTTTTACTGGATGATTCAATCCCCTGTGACCATGGTGCATTTTAAAAGTAGGGATATCATTTGCCAAAGCCAGCAACTGGTGGCCAAGACAAATTCCAAACAATGGTTTATCAGCAGCTAAAATTTGTTTCACTGTTTTAACAGCATAATCCATCGGAGCAGGATCACCGGGGCCATTGCTGATAAAATAACCGGAAGGTTTAAATAACTGCAGCTCTTCAAAACTTGTTTTTGCGTTATGAACTTTTACATAAGCTCCTCTTTCAACCAGGCAGTTCAAAATATTTTTTTTGATGCCAAAATCAAGCACAGCTACCCTTACACTGCTTTCAGGATTTCCTAAAACATAAGGTTCTACAGTGGATACCATCGATGCCAATTCAAGCCCATCCATTGATGGCACATTGGCCAGTTCTTTTTTTAATTTTTCTATATTCAGTTCCTCAGAAGAAATGATACAGTTCATAGCACCCTGAGTGCGTACATGGGCCACCAATGCCCTGGTGTCCACGCCATCTATTGCCACTACATTTTGTTTTTCAAAATAATCCTGCAATGATCCATCCGCCATCAAACGGGAAAATTGTTCTTCCAGGTTGCGGGCTATCACCCCTTTTACTTTTACGCCTTTGCTCTCCACATCCGTTTCTTTTACACCATAGTTACCCACATGCACATTATTCATGATCAGCATCTGACCATAATAACTTGGATCGGTAAACACTTCCTGGTAACCGGTCATACCAGTATTGAAACAGATTTCGCCTGTGGCAGTACCTATCTTGCCAAAAGATTTTCCGTATAATAAAGTACCATCTTCTAATAATAAAATAGCGATTTTTTTTTGAGTTGGAGTTGACATTTTTTATAAATAAGTTTTGCAAAGAAAACAATTCAATTGGCTATTCTACAAATAATTTCTCAACATTATAAAACAATTTATCCCAAAAGCTATTTAAAACAACCGCTTCGCTTACTGTACCTCTGTTGGCAGGAAATATAAACTACCCATGATAACATATCTGCCAAATAATTTTCATAAAAAAAGCAAACTTTTTACAGTTTGCTTTTTCTATAAATATTTCTACTTCATATTATGCTTCTCTTCCACCGATTAATTTATCCTGTAATTCTTTCAATTCATCCATTTTACCATCAGCTGCCAATTGAGCCTGCTCAGGCCATGAAGTTGTATCCGCAGCATTAAAGCTACCTTCAGATACATCCAGAATTTCCTTTAAATTTTCAGAAGTAGCAGCAGCCAAATTAGCAAAACTAACAATTCCGGCAGCAGTAAGCACTTCCGCAATTTTAGGACCTATTCCTTCAATTATTTTAAGGTCATCAGCTTTCGAAGCTTTCTTCTTAGGAGCAGTTGCTGCTTCAACTTCTGAAGTTCCGCCAGCTTCGTCAGCTTTCTTTTTGCTACCGCTTCTTCTAGTTTTCTTAGCTGGTTCAGCGGCGGCATCTTTAGCAACTCCTTTACCATATATCTCGTTGAAATCAACCAACTCAATCATTGCTATTTCAGCAGCATCACCTGCCCTGGCTCCCAATTTAATAATACGGGTGTAACCACCCGGACGACTGGCAACTTTTGGCGCTACTACAGTAAACAATTCCTTTACCGCATGTTTATCATTCAGGTAACTAAACACCACACGGTGATTGTGCATGATTGATTCTTTGCTGGCAGTATCTTTTGTTTTAGTAATCAGAGGCTCAATGTAAGTACGTAAAGCCTTTGCTTTAGCCAAGGTAGTAGTAATCCTTTTGTGAGTGATCAACTGACAACCCAAGTTCATCAACAGCGCTCTTCTGTGAGAGGCGGTTCTGCTTAATTTATTTCCTTTGTTTCCGTGACGCATGACATTATGATTTTAATTTCACCTACACCGTGTCAGGAATTGTGAAGTACTTGTTTTATAATACAGTTAACTGCCAACTGGTG
>JANMJU010000094.1:0-22515 GCA_031371545.1 Chitinophagaceae bacterium | reverse complement strand
GTACTGTCTCCTGCGGCAATTTCTTCCCGGCTTAATCCTGAAAATTCATAGCCATAACCAACAGGCAATGATTTGGCAGCTACTTCTTTTAAAGCATTGATAGCCTGCCCGCTGCTGAAGCCAGGCTTTGGAGAACCGTTTATTTCAACAGACCGGTAAATGTTGTAATGCGAAATAAGCGATGGACTCTCCACCACTTTTGTAGTAACCAAGGAACCAAGCGGTATCATATTGCCCTGGCTGTTGCGTACATAATATTTTCCCAGTTCGTCTATAGAAGACCGATAGGTACTATCAGCCTGGGCCATCACCCGGAAATTTCTTCCATACAAATTAAAATCGTTGATATAACTGCTGCCCAGTAAAGTGGACAGGGTGCTGTACACATCCGCTACAGACACACCTAATTTTTTCGCTTTCTCTTTATCAAGATTTACCTGGTAACTGGGCGTGTGAGAAGAGAAAAAAGTAAAAGCCATCCCAATCTCGGGGCGCTGATTTACTTCTGCTAAAAATTTTCTTGTCACCGTTTCAAATTGCTGGATGTTATCAGTACTGGTGGTTTGCTGCAGTTCAAAAGTAAAGCCTGCTGTTTGCCCAAGCCCGGGTATAGCTGGCGGGGCAATAGCCAATATCCTGGCTTCTTTTATATCTGCAGTCCGTTTTTGAATTTCAGCAATAATACTTTGCAGTTGCGTTTCTTTTGTTTTCCGATCACTCCATCTTTTAAGACCTACAAACATGGTACCGGCATTTGATTTACTCGAAAAAGTAATGATGTTCAATCCTGCCAATCCCCCAACCAATCTCACGCCTGGCACAGACTGTACCCTGCTCATAATATCCTTCAGCATGGCTTTGCTCCTTGTGGTGGAAGTAGCTTCAGGCATTTCATAAGTAACAAATAAACGTCCTTCATCTTCGGAAGGGATGAACCCCGATGGCTTGGTTTTGAACATAAAAAACAAACCAACAAACAGGCATACCAGCATCACCAACACAAAAGGTGTAGCCCTTATCCATTTAGCCACGCCACTGGTGTATGACCGGTTAAATTTTTCAAAACCTTTATTGAACCAGGCAAAAAATTTCTCCAGCATATTTTTTTTAGCTGTTGCATCTTTAGATGGTTTCAGCATAAGGCTGCACAAAGCTGGTGTAAGCGATAACGCTACAAAAGCTGATATGATTACCGACACTGCAATGGTAATGGCAAACTGCTGATACAAACGGCCAACGATACCAGGAATAAAACCAACTGGTACAAACACTGCTGCCAATATTAATGCAATGGCGATAACAGGGCCGGAGATATCCCTCATCGCTTTTTGTGTAGCTTCCTTCGGAGATAATTTTCCATGATCAATATAATGCTGAACTGCTTCCACCACCACAATGGCATCATCCACCACAATACCAATGGCCAGCACAAAAGCAAAAAGCGTTAATGTATTAATGGTAAAACCAAATGGAATAAAGAAGATAAACGTGCCGATGAGTGAAACTGGAATTGCCAATACCGGTATTAAAGTGGCACGCCAGTTTTGTAAAAACAGGAATACCACCAATACCACCAGCAGCAAAGCTTCTATCAACGTATGCAGTACTTCTTCAATTGAAACTTTTACCACAGTTACTGTTTCCAGCGGCATGTCGTAATCAATATCTTTCGGAAAAGATTTTTTTAATTCTGTCAGTGCTTTTTTGATGCCGTCAAAAGTTTCCAGTGCATTGGCACCGGGTGCCTGGTAAATTAAAATAAATGCTGCAGGCTTTCCATTTACGAAAGCATTGCTGCCATAATCAAACTTGCCCAACTCCACCCTTGCCACATCTTTTAAATAAACTACCGTACCCGTTGACGGTACTGTGCGTACAATAATATTTTCAAATTGTTCTTTGGTATTGATACGGCTGTTGGTTAAAACACTGTATTCAAAACTTTGTGTATTCGGCTGGGGATTACCACCCACTGTACCTGCAGCCACCTGCAAATTTTGTTCGGATAAAGCAGCAGTAACATCACTGGTTGTCATCTCCAGACTGGCCAATTTTTCAGGATTCATCCAGATACGCATACCAAAATCATCAGCACGGGAAACAATATCACCCACGCCTTTTACCCGTTGCAAAGCATCTTTCAAATAGATGTTGGCATAGTTGCCAATAAAAGTTGCATCATGCGTTCCATTGGGAGAATACAGTGCCAGCACCACCATGATACTTGGATTACGCTTACGAACAGTAAGGCCTAAACGCTTTACTGCATCAGGCAATGTTGGCTGTGCCACACTCACCCTGTTTTGTACATCCAGTGCTGCAATATTTACATCAGTACCAATATCAAAATTTACATTGATAGAGCTTTGTCCGCTGCTGGTGCTGTTGCTACTCATGTAAGTCATACCCGGTGTACCATTGATTTGTGTTTCAATAGCCGTGGTGGTGGTTTGCTCAACTGTTTGAGCATCGGCACCTGTAAAAATACCACTTACTGTTACCGTTGGTGGTGTAATATTGGGATACTGGGCCACGGGCAATGTCGTCATGGCAATAAAACCCACCAGTACAATCACTATGGATATTACAATGGCCGTTACCGGTTTTTTGATAAAAGTTTCTGCTATCATTATATAATTTCTTTGGGCTGTTTAAAAAACAACCAATGTTTTGATCCTATTTTTTTTCTGCAGCTGCTGCAGATTTGCCAATCGTAACTTTTACCCCTTCCCGTAAATTTTGCACCCCTTCAATTACAATTTTTTCACCCTGCTGTAAACCATCTTTAATAATGATGTTTGTTCCCAATGGCTTCCCCAGCAACACTTTTCGCTGAGAAACTTTACTACTGTCGCCGGGAATGTACACATAATATTCTCCCAACTGCTCCACTACAGCTTTGTAAGGAATAACAATTGATTGTGCAGAAGAGCTGTTCTTAATTCGCAGGGTACCTGTCATACCGGCTCTTAATAAATTATTTTTATTGGGGAAACTTAACCTTGCTTTAATTGTACCTGTTTGTGGATTTACAGCCCTGTCTATTAAAATTATTCTGCCGGGGTAAGGATACCTGTCAGTACCAAATACCAAAGTAAAAGTTGAGTCAGCAGCATTGATTTTTTCATTCAGCAAAGTAGAAAAACGGAAGATGTCATTTTGTACAATATTAATATCAACAGCAAGGTCGCCATCAGTGGAAACGGTGTTGAGCAAAGTTTGCCCGGCAGTTACCGCTGCTCCTGTTTTTACGCTGGATATACCAATCACGCCATCAAAAGGTGCATATACTTTTGTATAGCGCAAACCGGTTTGTACAGCCTGTATATTGGCTCTTGCAGCAGCAGCTTGCTTTTTTGATACTTCTACAGCAGCGTCTGCATTGTCCACCAATTGTTTTGCCACGGCATCATTTTTATCCAGTTCATGATAACGGTTAGCATCTTTTACTGTTTTGTTTACATTGGCTTCCTGCACCTGCAGATTGGCAACAGCCTGCTGGTAGTTGGCTGAATATAATTGTTGATCGATGGAATACAGCAGTTGCCCTTTCCTCACTCTTGCCCCATCAGCAAAATGTACCCCGGTTATAAAACCACTCACCTGTGGTCTTAGTTCCACCTGGTTCAAAGCGTTCACCGTGGCTGGGTATTCATCATAATATACTGCGTCGGTTACCGTTACTTCCTGTAATGTTACTGCTGGTGGCGGCGGAGCGGAAGGTGCTGCTTTTTTATCGGCACAGGCGGCGATAAATAAAAGAGAAACAAAACCTGTGTATTTTAATATTTGCCGGGAGAAAATTGTGTACATATTGACTGGTTATTATGCGGTATAAAAAGTAAAATTAATTTGCACTTAATAAGCAATTTGCCCCAATGCCCTTTGCACATCTACCTTGGCAGACAGCACCTGGTAAAGGGAATTGAAGTAATTTATTTGTGACGTTCTTAAATCGGTTTCTGCGGTAATCACTTCCAGGTAAGTCTTGATGCCGGATCGATATTGCAACTGAACCACATCATACACTTCTTTTGCCAGCGCCACATTTTCTTTTAATGCTGAATAGTTTTCCAGATTGCTTTTATATGCAGCCAAAGCCTGTGCGTACTGGGTATTTACGGCATTTTTAAGATTAATAATATCCTGGCCGCTGCGTTTCAATTGCAACTCTGCAGTTTTAATATTGTACTTTCTTTTGCCACCCTGAAAAATTGGAATGGCTACTGTTATTGCAGCAAAAGAATTCGGATAATTTTCATTGTACAACTTAGTAAACTGGTTATTTTGATAATTAAGATTGTAAGCACCATTGGCAGCAACAACAGGCAGATAGCTCCATTTATTATACAATACATTTGACTGTAATAATTTTTGTTGTGTTTCCAGTAATTTATATTCCACCCTTGTTTTATAATCCGGCAATTGCAATGTATCAATCACAATTTCTTTTTCCATTGCCAGGCTGTCGTACACAATATTCAAACCGGCAGTATCATCATAACCCATTAATGATTTCAGGTATTCAATTTTTGCTTTCAGCAAAGCTTCATTACTTTTCTTCGATGCTTTGATATTATTAAGACTGATGGTGGCTCTTTTATAATCAATCTTATCTGCTACTCCGGCTTTGTATTGATTGGTTGCATCCTGCAAACTTCTTTCAATGCGTACAATATTTTCCGCTGCCACTTTTATTTGCTGTTTGGTAGCCAGCACATCATAAAAAGCTTTTGATACGTTTGCCACCACCTCAATTTTATTGCTTTCAGTTGCCTGTTGTGTTTGCAACTGTACATCACCTTTAGTGCGCCGGGCCAGCAAAACATCTTTATTAAATATGCTTTGTGAAACAGTAAACTGTCCTGCAGAAGTATTGTCCACGCCGAGTCTGATTGTATTACCACCCAATACGCTGGTTTGTAAAATAAAATTATGCTGCAGGCTGTAATTGAAATTAACCTGAGGGTACCAGTCGGCCAGTTTGCTTTTGATTGTTGAAGCAGTAATCTGTTCGTCAATTAAAGATTGTTGTATTCTCGGCTGAAATTTGATGGCATACTCAATTGCTTTTTTCAGGGTCACTTCCTGCAGCAAAGTATCTTTGGCTGCAGTTTGTGCAGCAATAAAAAAAGGAGACAGCAGCAGGAAAAAAAAGAGTATTCTAATTTTTTCTTTTTTAAAAAACTCACTCATATAGTTGCTTTGATCCATTAATATAATTATTTATTACCGGCTTGATGCGTTAATTTTTTGTATGAAACAATTGGCAAGTATCGTTGTTCGGTGGCGCAGTTATGCGCCGGTAATTTTATTTATCCAGCTGGTATAAGCTTTCAGCAAAGCCTGATTAAGGTTGTAAGAATGGTTGCGGCCATCTTTCTCCGCTTCTATCAAACCTGCTTCTATTAATGTTTTAACATGGTGGCTTACGGATGGCTGAGCCAATTTGGTAATATTCATAATCTCCGAACATTGTATGGTACCCTTCCGCTTAGACATATCCAATAATATTTTTAACCGGGTGGTATCGGCCAGCGCTTTGGAGATCTTTTCTATTTGCTTTACTTCCACCTTGAAAATACATTGATGTATGCAAATGTATCTATTGTAAACTAAATGATAAATTATCCCTGTTTTAAATGGCAAATATGAGTGCTGAGAGGTAAAGTTTTGCATCGCTTTTCCCTTGCCTTTAAGTTAGCTATTGTTGTGTATCCTTCATCAGTATATATAAATCTTCCACTTTTTTCCTGGCCCAGGGAGTTTTGCGTAAAAATGTTAAGCTTGATTTGATACTGGGGTTGCTTTTGAAACAATTGATGGTAATAATATCCCCCAGCTGTTCCCAGCTATAATGATCCACGAGTTCAGTGAGTATTGCTTCCAGTGTTTTACCATGCAGTGGATCTTTTGATTGTATCATTGAGAATTTTAAAAATGATTTTTAAGATAAAGGCATAATAAAGGTACAGCAAAGATCTGCACTTATTATTCGAAGGCATTTAGCAACAGCCCTAAAGAATTTGTTGTATAGAATAATCTCTCTGTCATTTTGATAATTTCTGTATTAGCAATGATCCGATTTTGTTGGGATTTGAATTTTCAAAATAGAATAAAGGTCTGAATCTAAAAATAAAAATGGGTCGGATAGAAATCCAGCCCAATACAAAAAGCCATCCATTCTATAAAGGATGGTTACAAGACTTTATTATATTGAAGCTGGTTGCAACAACTTATAACTTATAAAGAAATAAAAATTCACAATATTTAAAAAAAACTCCGTCATTTTTCTGCAACTACCCTGCACCGCTCGCCTTTTAATACTTCCTCATATTCCTCAGTAGTATCAATTGTTACCGTCATCAGCTCTTCGTTTTTATAATTTTTTTTCAGCTCTTTTCGCTGCATTGCTTTGTGATAGCGGCGAGCCTGCTCATGGTTTTCTAATAATAAGCCCGGCACCTGAACCGTTTTGTTATCATCGCCAAAAGCCACCATGGTGAAATAACTGGTATTAGTATGTTTCACCTGTTTTGTCTTTATGTTTTCTGATATTACTTTAATACCAACCACCAGCGAAGACTTCCCTACATAATTTACCGAAGCCAGTAACGACACCAACTCCCCCACTTCTACCGGGGCAAGAAAATCTACGCCTTCAATAGCTGCCGTTACGCAATAGGCATCCGCATGTTTGGCTGCACATACATAAGCCACTTTATCCATTAATGAAAGGATAACGCCTCCATGAATTTTGCCGCCGAAATTGGAATAAGAAGGAATCATCAGTTCGGTAAGTGTTGTTTCTGAGTAGGATACCTTTTTATATTCTTCCATGATATTAATATTTTTTCTTGAGATGTATAAACTGATTTTATAAAACCCTTATTTTTTTCTGGCAAAGATAGAATACAAAAGCACTGAAATGAAGCTGTGAAAAGTCAATTATTAATTTGGTAAAAATAGTTTTTTTTATAAAAAATTTACCGTCTGAACAGAATCAATCAGCAAGAAAATAAATTAAGCATTGACATCAGCAAATAACATAAACTGTATGCAGGAGGGGGATATTTGGAACTTATATTTTACCGCTGAGGTAAGTTTCTTCTTCAGTAGGTGTAGTGCTGCCTCCGATTTTTTCAAGTGTTACAGTAAAAGCAGTTGCATCCTGCGGAATATTTTGCACCTCTATAAAACGATCCCGTATTTTATCATTGATAATACCTACACTTACCGGCTTATCATTTACCATAGCCCACAGTTGATAATTATTACCAGATGATGGGGGGAGATGATGAATCATAATGTAACCCTTGCCTGTTTTTTTATCCCAAAACATGGTACATCTGCAAATACTATGTGGAGCTACACCATACATGGCAACCGGGGTAATAGTAGGTTGCTTTAAAATATTGTAATCAGCAACAGGTAGTGGGGAGTATTTTTCTTTTGTAATTAAAACCTGCCCCTGTTCATTTATTTTTTTGTACAAAACATAATTTATGATGCCGCTTATCAGCAGCAATACAGCAGCAGCGGCAGCAGCCAATTGAAACCAATTAGTTGTTTTTATTTTATACTGGCGGGTATTAATATCTACAACCGATGCAGGCAAAGAGCGAAATGATTGCAATATTTTTTCATCCACTTTCTCTCCAGGCAAAGTAATGTTCGTGGATAGATTATTTTCAAGTGTTGCTTCAAATTCTAATACCGCTTCATTTAGTTTTGGATATTGATTACGCAATTGCTCCAGCTCACTTCTTTCTTCCGGGGTGCACAAATCCATCACATACATTTCAATAATGCCCGATGCTATGTAGCTGTTAATTTCCATTTATATAAATTGTTTACGTAACTCTATTAAAGCATTTCGCAACCTTGTTTTTACTGTTCCTGAAGGTATGTTTAACACGGTGGCAATCTCTTCATGTGTCAATCCATTAAAGTAAGAAAGTTCCAATACATTCTTGTAATCTTCCCTCAGCTGGTGAACCTGTTTCCTTAATCCTATCTGATTTATATTTAAAACATTGCTTTGTTTTTCATCCACATAATTAACGTAATTGTCTATCGAATCGTTTTTTTGCTGTGCCTTATAATTTTTAGAACGGGTAGTATTGATAGCACAATTACGGGTAACATTGTACAACCAGGTAAACAGCCTGCCTTTGCCGGTATCATACTTGTCAATATTTTTCCATGCTATCACAAACGCTTCCTGTAATACATCTCCTGCACTTTCTCTGTCAGGAATAATCTGAAGTATTACAGTGAATAAGGCTCCTTTATAATTATGATACAGGTATTCAAAAGCTTCACTATCACGCTTTTTTAGTGCAGCTGTTAAAGCAACCTCTGTATATGTTTTTTTATTTTGCAAAAAAAAGAAGAAATAAAATGAGGTATAAAAATAGAGTGAAGTACCACAGAAAAAAAATATTTCTCAAAGAAAACTAACCGGCAGGTTTTTGTGTAAATAGTTTACCAGCTGTTGCAATAAAAATAATACACCCCCTTGATGACAAGAGACAAATAATTTATTGTTGGGAAATAAATACCATTACTAATGTCAACTGAAAGAAATGAAAAGACTATCGCCCATTTTTTTAGCCGCAATTTTATTGAGTTGTATCTCTTGTAAAAAAGAAAATACTGCAACTAGTGTAAATACGCCTGCACCTGCAGGAACAATACTTGTTAATGGCAGTTTTGTAAGCAATGCCCATACAAGTAATGGTACGGTAAAAGTGATAAAAGAAGCAACCGGCAAAACTTATCTCAGCTTTGAAAATTTTAGCACAAGCAATGGCCCCGACCTTCGGATATGGCTTGCCACCAATACTTCCGGCACCAGTTACCAGGAGGTAGGATTACTGACTGCTGTTTCTGGAAATTTTTCTTATGAATTAAACTCAACGGTTAACTACAGCACTAATAATTATGTTTTGATATGGTGCAAAGATTTTTCTGTGCTGTTTGGGCATGCTGTGTTACAATAGTACCATTCTTGAAAATAATTCAATAACGCATTTTACTGTTAAATTTTTTATCTGGAAAGCCGGGCAGGCATTGTATTGCATTCATCAAAAATTAGTTGCACCACCATATCCAATATCTATATCACAAACCACCCGTTGCTGTTATGATATCAATTTATTTATCAACCTAAAAATTAAAATCATGAAACGATTACAAAATTTCACAGTAATTGCTGTAACAGTAATTACATTAGCTGCATGCCAGAAAACAAAAACATTTTCGCCTGAAGAGAATGCCACAAACACGGATGAAATTTCAACAGCCTCCAAAAATGAGTTAGGCGAAAGAAGGAATGGCAAAAAATATGTTTACACTTTAAACAACCAGGTTAGTGGCAATGCTGTAATGGCTTATGAAAGATCTGCAAATGGTTCACTAAATTTTACTGCTGCTTATATTACCGGCGGCACAGGCACCGGCACAGGCCTGGGCAACCAGGGTGCGGTAATACTTTCGGATGATGGAGACGTTTTGTTAGCAGTGAATCCCGGGAGCAACAATATCTCTTCCTTCAAAGTAACCGGCAGTGGGCTACAATTAAAATCAACCATTAACTCCGGAGGGATAAGACCGGTAAGCATTACACAACATGACAAAATTGTTTATGTACTCAATGCTGGCGGCGATGGAAATATTTCAGGGTTCAGGTTAGACGACAATCAAGAATTAACCCCGTTGCCTTATTCTGTAAAACCATTAAGCTCAACTACATCTGGTGCGGCAGAAATTTCTTTTGCCAGGGATGGTGCTGTGGTAGTGGTTACAGAAAAAGCGACCAATAAAATAATTACTTACACTATCAATGAATGGGGCTTGCCGGGCAGCATGCATTCCATTACCTCTGCCACAGCAACACCATTTGGTTTTTATGCTGTGGGCAATGGTAATATTTTTGTATCCGAAGCCGCAGGAGGTGTAGCCGCTGCAAGCAAATTATCTTCGTATCATATCAGCAACGATGGCAGCATCTCTTTACTAACAGGTTCGGTTGGTGCCAACCAAAGTGCTGCCTGCTGGGTGGTGGTTACCAACAATGGTAAATATGCCTACACCACCAATACTGCAAGTAATAACCTTACAAATTTTAATATCAATGAAAACAATGGAAATATTAGTGTAAATACAAGCATTGCATCCAATACTGAAATGGGACCGATAGATGCGGCTTTATCAGGCAATTCCAAATTCCTGTATGTATTAAATGGTGCAAGCCACAGCATTGGAGTTTATGCAGTGGATAGTGATGGAAATTTAAACAATGTGCAAACACTTACAGGTTTACCACCTGGTGCTAATGGACTTGCAGCAAAATAATATTTTCAAATAAATTGTATAAGAAAAACGGTTGCCAAATGACAACCGTTTTTGATTTAATACATAATAATTTTTATCTCACTTCTTCAAATACCCCAGTCTGTTTATTCTTCCGCACATTATCCCAATTAAAGCAACGGCCATTCATTGCCACATACACACCGGTAGGCAGGGTTTGTCCAAATGCCAGTGCACTGCCAAGGTTAAACAATCCATCCGAACTGCCAAATTTAATCGGTATCATGGCACCAGTAAGTATGATGGTTTTGTTATTTATTTTTTGGGCAATTATTTTTGCTGTATCTGCCATTGTATCCGTTCTATGGGTAATTACAATCTGGGTTTCATCACAGTTGTTGTATTGGTGTAAGATGAGATCCCTGTCTTCGTCCGTCATCGCCAGGCTGTCTACCATCATCAGGGTTCTTATCTCTACCGATACTTTATTGCGGCCCATCTCCAGCAGGTCGCTCAGGTGAGTGTCTTTAAAATACAGTTGGCCGTTCAGTTCATTGTATTCTTTATCAAATGTGCCGCCGGTAATAAAAATACGGATTGCCATTAGGAGGATTTTACTGTTGAAGTTAATTGAAATTGTAAACAGCAAAAACAATGACAAACAAATTAGCGCTGTAATTTTTGTAGTGAAGATAAAATAATTAGCGTTGGATGCTTTTCAATTTCCGGAAGCAATATTCAAATCTTAAAACAACTTCATTCCAAAATGACCAACCAAAGTAAAAACTGCACAACGTGCTAATACACCTATGCAACACCAGGAAGCTAACTTATGCATGTTAACATTGAACCCCACACCTACCGCAATACTAACTGGCGCACCTACGGCAAAAGTGCCTAAAAATCCTAATCCTACAATACCGTATTTCTCCCAGAGTTTATGTGCCAGGGTAGGTTTGTTATCTTTACTTACTGCTTTGGGCTTGCGGAACCGGGAAATTAATTTCTCCATTTTCTCTCCTAAAAAAGCGGCCACAAATACCCCCACTATACCACCTGCAAGACTGGCAAAAAAAATGATCCAGGGCGATAACCCAAAAGCAAAACCGGCAGGAATGGCAGCATAAATTTCAAAAGTGGCTAAGCCTGCAACGGTAAGAATTTTATACAACATAGAAATTATTTATTGGCTCCGCAAAGCGGAAAATCATTTATCTCACTTCTTCAAACACCCCTGTCTGTTTATTCTTCCGCACATTATCCCAATTAAAGCAACGGCCATTCATTGCCACATACACACCGGCAGGTAAGGTTTGTGCAAATGCCAACGCACTCCCAAGATTAAATAATCCATCCGAACTGCCAAATTTAATCGGTATCATGGCACCGGTAAGTATTATGGTTTTGTTATTTATTTTTTGAGCAATAATTTTTGCGGTATCCGCCATCGTATCTGTTCCATGGGTAATTACAATCTGTGTTTCATCGCAGTTGTTGCATTGGTGTACAATCAGTTCCCGATCTTCATCTGTCATTTCCAGGCTGTCCACCATCATCAGGGTTCTTATCTCTACCGATACTTTATTGCGGCCCATCTCAAGCAGGTCGCTCAGGTGAGTGTCTTTAAAATACAATTGACCATTCAGTTCATTGTATTCTTTATCAAAAGTGCCTCCAGTAATAAAAATGCGGATTGCCATGACATTATTTTCAACCGAAGGTAATAGATTTTTTTTCAAGCTACACCTCTCTGTTGACCATTTGTATGGCTGCTAATTTTGTTGGTTTTAAAATTTCTTTTTTCTAAAGAACCAATTTAAATAACACCTAACAAGTATATTTTATTGCAGGCAATTAAAACTAATGGTAACCTTGGTTTTGCTAAGGGTTATTAAGACCCATTGCAAAAAATATTTAAAATCTGATACCGGCACCAATTTTAAAACCCTGGTTATATGCCGCTAAACTCTGTCCTGCATTTACTTTTGACAAGCCACGGTCGTAGGCTGCAGTAATGCGAATGCCATTCGTAAATTGATAGCCAACGCCACCGGTTACCCCAATATCCCAACGGTTAAACTGGCTGGTAACATCCATTTTGCTATTCAGTAAATTGAACCCGGCAATACCGGCAGTTGTTTTAAGACTGGCATTGGTAAGATAAGATACCTGCGGCCCTGCAAAAATCTGGAAGCCATTAAAATTGGCCTTCAGCAAAACAGGTACATCGATGTATGAAGAGTTGAGCCTTGCAGTTGCATTGGCACTCAGGATATCAATACCTTTTACTGAATAAGTACCGCTTAACTGGTAGCCCTTTGCAGTATAGTACAAGCCCGGCTCCACAGAAAAATTATTGCCTACCGGAATATTGGCATACCCGCCGGCGTAATAACCGGTAATGGGTTTGGTGCTAATAATACCGTTGGTAAAATTCAATAATTGCTGCATGTTTTGCACCGCATCGCCTCTCATGTTGGCAATGTTGACACCTGCGGATGCGCCATAAGTAATAGGCTGTGCAAAAGAAGCAATGGAAAATAATAAACTGATGGAGAGTAAAATTTTTGTTTTCATGATTTTTAGCAACCGGGGTTTACAGCCGTGTGCAGCCATGAGAAAGAAAAATAAGCGGTAAGATTAATGATTGCCCCCTAAGTTTTTGTTAAAGGATATTCTACGGTTCAATTGATGACAGACAAACAGCTTTCGGCAGCCAGTATAATAAATAGCAATACCTATTTTGTCCTTAATTATTTTTCATCAATATTTTCTTTTTCAACCATTGTCTTACTGGTTCATCATATAACTTTAGGCAGGCGTAGGCAATAGCAATCGTTGATACTAACACGAGCAATGAAAAAGGAAAAGCCTGTTGGAAGGAAAGTTTTTTATCAACTGCCCAACCGGTGTACAGGTAGATGATGGGATAATGTGTGATGTAGATGGGATAGGATATATCGCCAAAGAATTTACATACGCTTGTTGGCAACTTCCCTTTCACTTGGCCACCGGCGCCTAAAAAAACAATCAATGGAAAAATGAAAATGATGATGAAGGATTCATAAAGCCCATTCATCCACAAGTGTGCTGCACCGCCAATTCTTGGGATGCACAATACCGTTACCAGCAATACACTGCAGCAGAAGAAAGCCTGCTTTACAGGCACCGGCTTTGTAATTCTTGAAAGCAACAATCCTCCAAAGAAAGGAAACATCAACCGGGTAAAGCCAATGCGTAATTGCGCCGGCTCGGTTGACCAGCCACCGATTACATCACCCGACCGGCCGGTTGTAGTGTAATGGATCAATGCACAGGCTGCCAAAAATACCAGGACGGACAAAGCTGTTTTTGAAAATTTTCTGATAAAAAATCCGTAAAAAATATTTGCTAAATATTCAAAGAAAAGACTCCAGGCCGGGCCGTTTAACGGATACATTTCATTCCAGCCACGGATATCCATTGATGGCGGTACCGGAAGCATGGTGAATCCGATGAACATGATTAGCAGCATTTTCCAAACCGGCACTGCACCCATTACCGGCCACAACACAGTGGAGTGTTGAAAATAAAAAAACAATGCGCCGATGATGCTTCCCATAATTACCATTGGCTGCAATCTTACCAAACGCCGTTTGAAAAAATTACCCATCGTCATCTTTCCCCAACGGTCATCATACGCATAGCCAATTACATAACCTGACAACAAAAAGAAAAAATCAACTGCCAGGTAACCATGATTAATGACCTGGAAAAGTGGCCCGGGAGAATGTGCTTCAAAAATGTGAAATGCAACTACCATGATGGCTGCCACCCCACGCAATCCATCCAGTATTATGTAGTGAGGTTTTGAGACAAGCGTATTTTTATCCATTGGATAAATTTAGGAAGGAATTATTTTGTGTTGAAAATTAATTGATGTGGGACATTACAATATTTACCAGGTTGTTTATTACCGAGGCTCCCGAATGTAGGCGGAGTGGCGAAGGTTTAACAAACCCGGAGTTACAAACTACGGAAAGCACTCCACATTTTTTTGATGGAGAATGATGCAATTAGTAAAAGTATATGACCAAGACTAAGAAGAGCTGGGATGTAAAAAAATTTAGAAAACTAATAAAAACTGGAAAACCCCAACAGCATAAAATAACAGAAAGAAATAATAAGCCATTTTTATAGTTACCTAATATTGTTCTTATATTTAAACTTTCGGAATCATAATTCAACGTCTCCCTTCCAGCACACTTAAAGAAACTTCCTTTATGAGAATAAATAATTTAGTTGTAGTGATTGCACTTTTTGCAAGCCATCAGCTATTTGCACAAATACCAACAATCAGTTCGTTTTCGCCAGCATCCGGTGCGGTAGGATCCACCGTAACAATTACCGGAACCAACTTTGGCTCAACGCCAACTGATAATATTGTTTTCTTTGGAGCGGTAAGAGCAACTGTAAAGGCAGCTACTTTTAATTCACTTACTGTGTCAGCACCTGCCGGTACTACTTATCAGCCAATATCTGTAACTGTAAATGGATTATCTGCTTATGCTGCCAATCCCTATATTATCACTTTCCCAGATTCAGTTACAACATTTACGGCCAACTCATTTGCATCAAAAACCGACTTTGGCACAGGAACCTACCCCAAGATAATGGTGGTAAATGATTTTGATGGCAATGGCAAACCAGATCTGGCCGTCGTTAACCAGGTAGCGAACAGCATTTCTGTATTAAGAAATATAAGCAGTGATTCAATTGTATTATTTAGCCAAAAGGTTGATTATAATTCGGGCAATGCCCCAATAAATATTGTTGCATCAGACCTGGATGGAGATGGAAGAAATGATCTTGCAGTTACTAATTTTAATTCCGGCGGAATTGGTGAAATAAGTATTTATAAAAATACAAGCAGCAATGGCAATATTTCATTTTCTCCCGGAATCACATTTGCTACCGGTGAAGGCGCAATCGGAATTGATGTGGGTGACCTTAACAGTGATGGCAGACCTGACATAGTTGTTACTACCAGTAATGCAGGTACCTATTCTATATTTAAAAACATTAGCACTGCCGGAAATATTTTATTAGCAACCAGGCAAGATGTACTTTTTTATCGTGGAGATGAGGTAGCTATCAGTGATATGGATGGAGATAATAAACCAGACCTTGTTTTTACCAATAGTATCACAAGTTCAATTGCAGTGCAAAGAAATACCAGCACGCCGGAAATTATTTCTTTTGAAGCAGGTGTTTCCTTTGGCACAGGTGCTTATCCAACAAAAATCGCTTTAGGTGACTTTGATGGTGATAACAAAAAAGATATAGCAGTAACCAATTACTCAGGTAAATCAATTTCCATTTTAAGAAATACAAGTACAATAGGAAACCTGTCTTTTGAAACAGCTGTTAATTATTCAACAGTGATCAATCCAACAGACATCAGTACAACAGATTTAGATGGAGATGGTAAACCTGATTTGATAACAGGCAATGGAAACAATGGCAATGTTACTGTTTTTAAAAACAATTCATCAACTGGTAATATTTTGTTTGATACCGCTATTAACTATACTACTGGCAACTTTGATACTTTTTGTGCCACAGGAGATTTTTCAGGAGATGGGCGACAGGATATTGCAGTATCTAATACACTCTTAAATACTATTTCCATTTTAAAAAATAAAATAGGGCTTAGCATTCCCCTGTCTTTATGCCCTCCTTCAGCCAACAGTAATATTAGTGCAGGTATTAGTGGTACTGTGTATCAGTGGCAGGTAAATACTGGCAATGGTTTTTTCAATATTATCAACAATGATTATTACAGTAATGCCAACGGGGCTATTTTACAATTAATCAATATTCCTTCCATCTTTAACGGCTATAAGTATCGTTGTGCTATTGATGGAAATTTCAGTGATTTGTATAAAATCAGTTTCTCAAATACCTGGACGGGCTTTGCAGATAATAATTGGAACAATCCTGCTAACTGGAAATGCAGCAGCATTCCCGATAACAATACGGATGTAATAATTAATGACGGTACCATGATTATAAACTCAAATGTAACTATCAATAGTTTGGTAATAAACCCTGGAGTATCCCTAACAGTCAATACAGGATTCAATCTTGTAATTTTACATTCGACTAATCAACAGAATGCTTTAAGAAAATAATAATAACCTATTCAATTCCACTTTTTAGTAACCGTTCCCTTGTAGACGTTTTTTCACAAAGTGTTACTCAATGATATGCCGTACAAGTGAGTGACACAAGGATGTCGCCACAAAGAATCAAGGCCGGTAACAAAACCCTTCGACAAACTGGAAGTGTTTACCGGTGTGAGCGGAAAAACAAAAAAAGGCTGCCTCAAAATTGCTTTTGAGACAGCCGTCAATCAACATTATTTTCAGGTTTATTGATATTATTCTAATCCAAGTAATTTACCAGTTGTCCGTTCATTGCCTACCCTGAAAATATACAGCAGGCTGCTGCTTTGCTTAGCTGGTACATTGTATTCAATTATCCGTACCTGCCCTTTTTCTACATAACCCTGAAATATGGTTTCAATTTTTTGACCCATAAAATTATACAAGTCAAGTGAACCATGCCCAGACACAGCAGATTCCAAAGAGAATCTTACCCTGTCTTTAAATGGGTTGGGAGCAGCCGATACTTTTATTTTTGATTCGCTGAGAATGCTGGGTGCTGTTATTTTTTTTGTTTCGCCTGCAATTGTTCTTCCTGCAAGTACAACAACTCCGCAGGAGTTATCGCCAGATATACAACCATTGTTTGTAACAGTAACCTTATAACCTGAGCCTGCAGCAATGTTGCTGAATGCAAAGTTGCTGCCATTTGGTGCAACATAAGGACTGGCAGGACTTACACCGCTGATAGCACTTCCATTCTTATCAAGTATGGCATAAGCAGCTCCCGAAGTTACTGAACTCACGGTAACACTAAAAGTATTTGCATCACAAGCTGGTGCATTATAAATAACTGACGGTGCTGCAGGTGTTGTTCTCGGTGCTGATGTGCCAGAGCCTGGCAAACTGGTACAACCATTTACTGTTTGTGTAACTGTATAAGTGGCTGCATTGGTTACATGAATGCTGGCAGTAGTAGCGCCGGTATTCCACAATAATGTTCCGGTGAAACCGGTTGCAGTAAGATCAGAACTTCCATCACAATTGTTTACCACCGTTACTCCTGGCGCCCCAGGGGTTGTTCTTGGTGCTGATGTGCCCGAACCTGGTAAACTGGTACAACCATTCGTTGAAGTTTGCGTAACAGTATAAGTGGCTGAATTGGTTACATGAATGCTCGTAGTTGCTGCTCCATTGCTCCACAATAAAGTGCCGGTGACACCAGTTGCAGTAAGATCAGAACTGCCATCGCAATTGTTTACCACTGTTACTCCCGGCGCTCCAGGGGTTGTTCTAGGTGCTGATGTGCCGGAACCTGGTAAACTGGTACAATTATCTACAGTTTGTGTAACAGTATAAGTGGCTGCATTGGTTACATGAATGCTGGCGGTTGCAGCTCCGTTACTCCACAATAATGTTCCGGTGAAACCAGTTGCGGTAAGATCAGAACTTCCATCGCAATTGTTTACCACAGTTACGGAAGGCGTTCCTGGGGTAGCCTTTATAGTTACTGTGCCTGAACCGGAACCAGTGCATCCACTGACTCCGTCTGTTACAGTGACAGAATATGGAGTAGTAGAACCCGGAGATACGGTTATAGAAGGAGTAGTAGCTCCGCCTGGACTCCACAAATAAGTTGGGCTTGCTGCTCCAGATGTAGCTGTAAGGATTGCAGAACTACCTGCACAAATTGACGGCGAATTAACCGTTACTGTTGGGGCTGACTTTACCGTTAGTATCATTGTATCAGATGCCACACAACCAAAGTTTGTATTTACTGTAAAACGTACAATGGCTGGTGAAGTGGTTACTGTAATGCTGGTAGAAGCAGCAGATAAAGATGTAATGCTTCCTGCACCTGTTACAAAACTCCATGCAGTTGAACTTACTGCATCCCCCGGACTTGGTGTAGCCTGCCCGGAAACAGCAAATACACTACCACACTGTGTCTGGCTGGCTCCTGCATTGGCAACTCCAATTTGCAATGATACCTGTTTTGGACTGATAAAATCAACAATAGTAGCAGTGGGAGATGGTGAAGTTTTTGTTTTAATGAATAAGGATTTTACTCCAAGGCTGGTACATGGATCAATGGCACCCAACAAAGCTGTCAGGTCAATGGCAGCTTCCACAAAAAGGTTTGCCCCATATGTTGAAAGTCCAAATGCAGTAAAGGAAACCGGAACTGTTGCAGCATTGGTAGAGGCAAATATTGAACCAGCCGGAGTTGTGGAAGTTCTATCTACATAGTCATAACTTCCCGAAACTGCCTGCCACCTGTTAACAAAAAATTCAGGAGTGCCACCTCCCTGCAAAAGCGATAATGTTAACAAAACATCTCCCTGAGTTCGTCCATTGTTTGGACCCGCCGTACTAAAGGTCCCGTTAGTATTATCTGTCATTGTATTTTGCAGCAATTCAAAATCAATATAGGCAGCACCGCTATTACTTTCACGGTCGGCTGCCACAATCAGCCAGGTATGTGGAACACCCCCAACAGTAGATGTAGTAAAATGAAACAATGCATTGTTGATATTACATTTTGCCAGGGCACCACCAGCTGACCATGACCAGACTCCAGGATTTGCATTAAATTTTTTATTACCTCCGGAAAAGGTATTGTCTGACGCAGTATAAGAATCGGTTAAATGAAAAGTTGTAGCTGCATTAACTGGTACACCTGCAGCAGTTAACACATTACCGCCTGTACCAGCAGCGCCAGGCAACCAGTCGCCGATGCCTGATACTGGTGTATTTGCCTGCAGGTCACCTTCTATTCTAAAGTTACCTGCCGGTACTATTACTGGCGCTGTGCCAGGCCCTATCTGTGCCGTGGTTTCTAAAAAACCAAGCGATAATAAAAGTAAAATAAAAAAGGAAGGATTTTTTTTACAACAATAATACAACTTACACCACCAGTTATTAAATAACAAGGAGGAGCCAGGTCTAATTGATTGATTCATAAAATTAATTTTAAGGTTTTAAAAAAATTATTAGGTATATGAAATAAAGAGTGTTTGCTTATTTCTAAAACACAAGACCAAGAGGTGAATTATCCTGTAAAAAATTAATTTTTTGAGCAGCATTAGGACTTGCTAAATCAATAGCCTCACAGATAGAGGGCAGGGTTAATACCTAATATTATAAATGATACCCCTATTTTCATTAGCATACTTGAAAATGTTTAAAATCAATTATGAAATGATTTTAAAAAGGATAATGAGCGTTAAAGCAATTAGTTTTTTTTACAATTCCGCAGGCGCAAAAACTTGAGGACAATCTAAGATGTTGATTAGAGGATATCGTGATTTAATAGAAGGAGGATATTAAATTATATTTATTTCATGGATAGGTAGGCATAATCTAAAGTAAATCTAAAGCATATATTTTAATAATTCAAATAAACTTTTCATGTTATTTACAAGGACTATTATCCTGCAAGGTTAGCTGCATGCAATATTGTGCAATTTTTATTGATAAATATTTATAGCCAGGGTGATATTCTTTATAACGGCTTTCGTCGTTATAGCGTTCTGATCCCTATTCAAACTAAAAGACTCTTCTTTTGTTTTGTACCTTTACAACTTAGTAAAAACAAATGGCGAAACAAAAAAAGACCCTACCCACAGAAACGATCAGCAACGACTTTATTGAAGTGTTTGGTGCAAGGGAGCACAACCTTAAAAATATTGATATCCGTATTCCCAAGAACAAACTGGTGGTGTTTACCGGCGTAAGTGGCAGCGGCAAATCGAGCCTGGCATTTGATACCATTTACAACGAAGGGCAGCGGCGTTACATGGAAAGTTTCAGTGCTTATGCCCGGCAGTTTATGGGTGATATGGAACGGCCGGATGTAGATAAGATCACGGGACTGAGCCCGGTGATTAGTATTGAACAAAAGACCACCAACAAAAATCCACGAAGCACCGTAGGCACTATCACTGAGATCTATGATTTTCTGCGGCTGCTGTATGCCCGTGTAGGTGAGGCTTACAGCTACAACACCGGTAAAAAAATGGTGAAGTTTAGCGAAGAAGAAATTGTGCAGGACATTGTGGCAAAATTTGAAAATAAAAAAATAAGCTTACTGGCACCGTTGGTCCGTGGCCGCAAAGGGCATTACCGGGAACTGTTTGAAGACGTACGCAAGAAGGGCTACCTAAAAGTGCGGATAGATGGTGAAGTGAAAGACCTGGTACCCAAGATGCAGGTGGACCGTTATAAAATTCATGACATAGAAGTGGTGGTGGACCGGCTGGCGGTAACCGATGATATGAAACTTCGGCTGAGCCAGAGTACACAAAAAACATTGCAGGTTGGCAAGGGGCTTTTGTTTCTTTTAATTAATGATGACAATAAAGTGGTGCAGTACAGCAAGCAACTGATGTGCATTGATACGGGCATCAGTTATGAAGAACCTTCGCCAAATGCGTTCTCCTTCAACAGCCCTTATGGTGCCTGCCCGGTGTGCAAAGGTTTGGGTAATGTATACACCATTGACATGGATACGGTGCTGCCGGATAAATCAAAAACTGTGAAGGAGGGTGGCATTGTGCCGCTGGGTGAAGAGCGGGATGCCAGTGTGTTTCAGCAGGTGCTGACTTTTGCAAAAAAACATAAAATAAACCTGGCTGTTCCATTGGAAAAACTAGCTAAGGAACAACTAGATTTGTTGTTGTATGGCGACCAGGAAATCAGTTCCACTTTAGAACTGGATCTGAGCGATGAAACACTTCCGATGGAATATACCGGCAGTTACGAGGGTATTATTCCGATGCTGAAAAGATGGTTTGCTTCTCCTAACAGCGGTGAAGGATTAAGAGACTGGGTGGAGAAATTTATGCAATTAAAAACCTGCGACTCCTGCAATGGTGCCAGGCTGAAAAAAGAAAGCCTGTGGTTTAAAGTAGATAACCGCAATATCGCCGAACTGAGTGAAATGAATTTGGATAACCTGGCGGCATGGTTTGATGGTATTGAATTGCGGCTGAGCAATAAACAAAAAACCATTGCCAAAGATGTGCTTAAAGAAATAAGGGAGCGGCTGCAATTTTTACTGGATGTAGGATTGACTTACCTTACTTTGTACCGTCCTTCTAAAACGCTGAGTGGTGGCGAATCTCAAAGGATAAGACTGGCAACACAAATAGGTTCTCAGTTGCAGGGCATTACTTATATTTTGGATGAACCGAGTATTGGTTTGCATCAAAGAGACAATCAAAGATTGATAACAGCATTGCAAAACCTCCGGGATATTGGCAACAGTGTGCTGGTGGTGGAGCATGATAAGGATATTATGCTAGCAAGTGATTACCTGGTGGACATTGGCCCAAAAGCAGGTACACATGGTGGTGAAATAGTGGCAATGGGCACACCGCAAGAAGTGCTTGCATCCAAATCGGAGACAGCTAAATATCTGAGTGGCGAAAAAAGTATTGCAGTGCCTAAAGAAAGGCGAAAAGGAAATGGCAAGTTGATAGAATTGACAGGAGTGAAAGGCAACAACCTTAAAAATGTTTCTGTAAAATTTCCGTTGGGCAAACTGATTGTGGTGACGGGTGTGAGCGGAAGCGGCAAATCAACTTTAATTAATGAAACCCTGTATCCGCTGCTGAATAAATTTTGTTACAACAGCAAAGCCAATCCGCTGGAATACAAAACCATTAAAGGGATGGAGCTGATAGACAAAGTAATTGAGATAGACCAGAGCCCGATAGGCCGTACACCAAGAAGTAATCCTGCAACTTACTGTGGATTTTTTACCGATATCAGAACCCTGTTTGCCATGGTGCCGGAAGCAAAAATAAGGGGCTACACTGCAGGACGTTTTTCTTTTAATGTAAAGAGCGGCCGCTGTGAAGTATGCGAAGGCGGCGGCATGAGGGTGATTGAAATGAATTTTCTTCCGGACGTGTATGTGCATTGTGAAAAGTGCAATGGCAAAAGATACAATAGGGAAACATTAGAAATCCGCTACAAAGGAAAATCAATCAGCGATGTACTGAACATGACGGTGGATGAAGCAGTGGAGTTTTTTAATGCGGTGCCT
>JANMJU010000076.1:0-8827 GCA_031371545.1 Chitinophagaceae bacterium | reverse complement strand
GTTAATGACCATTGTGATAGCTGGTGCTGGCCCCACCGGCGTAGAGCTAAGCGGTGCCATTGCAGATATGAAACGCTACCAGTTACCCAAAGATTATCCTGAACTTGACTTTACACAGATGAAAATTTATTTGCTGGAAGGCACCCGAAAAACACTGGCTGCCATGAGTGCAAAATCAAGTGAGCAGTCTGAAAAATACCTGGAGAAATTAGGCGTAACAGTAAAGACAGATTCTATCCTCAAAGAATTTGACGGACAAAAAGTAACGCTGCAAAATGGCGAGACCATCAACACCACTTTAGTAATTTGGGCAGCCGGTATCAAAGGCAATGTACCTGAAGGCATCAACAAAGAACTGATTGCAAAAGGTAACAGGATCAAAGTGGATAGTGAATGCCGGGTACTGGGGCATCCCAATATATTTGCCATTGGCGATGTAGCTTACATGGAGGAAACAGCCTGGCCTGACGGTCACCCACAAGTGGCTCCCGTGGCAATGCAACAGGCGGATATGCTGGCAAACAATTTATACCGCATGGAAAAGAAAAGTGGTAATGAAAATCTGTTGCAATTTAAATACAAAGACAGCGGCAGCATGGCAACTGTTGGCCGCAACCTGGCGGTGGTGGATGTACCAAAACCAAAACTGCACTTCGGTGGTTTCTTTGCCTGGATGATCTGGATGGGGCTGCACCTGATGCTGATATTGGGTGTAAAGAACCGCTTCTTTGTTTTCAGTAACTGGCTGTACAATTACTTTACTTACGACCAAAATTTGAGGTTGATATTTAAAGCATTTTACAGGGAGAAGAAATAATGAATAACCTGCCTACCGGCAGGCAGGTTGGTTAAATGATAATTGATAATTGTTTGCAGAATAAATTACAACTGATAACAGGTTACCGATCCTTTGAAAACTGTTTCAGCAAAACCTTTGCCCTGCTTTTAAATGCTGCGGTTTGATGTGGCGACTGGTCTTCTATCAGCAGTTTTATTTCAGGAATTATTTCGGGATATTGTTTGGATAATTTCCCCAGTATGGTCAAAGAAAATACTTTCACTGCAACCGCTTCATTTACTGATTCTACATACCTGAAACAAATATCCATAACGGCTCCCTCGTATTTTTTTGGAATATCAATTTCCTGCAACAGCCTTACTGTATTGCGTTTCACCGCATCATGCAAATTTGGTTGCTGCAAATTTTTTATCAGTTTATCAAAATTCTTTTTTATAAGTTGTGGATGTGCTATTACACAATAACTCAGCGGCCATGCAGCCCTTTGCACCACCCGGTATTCATCTTTTAAAAAAAGCTGGAACAGCTCATCAAATCGTTGTTGGGAATCTCCCACCCAATCCACAATTTTTGTGCATTGGGTTTTGGAATGTTCTTTTAATATTTCTTCCCGAAGGTTCATTATTACTCCTGGTAAAGAATCATCGCAGCAAATCCAGCTAAATTACTTTTACCCCACACAGGTTTATTTTTACTTCCATCAGTAACAGCAGTTTGCCAATTTCCAGGGGGCAGGCTGATCGTTTTAAAATCTTTGCTGCCATTAAATACAATAAAAATTTGCTTCCATTTATCTTTTAGGGCAGCTCCGTTAATGGTATAAGCAATTGTTCCGGCGGCGGCGTTATGATCAAAATGTATGTACTTTTTTATTTGCTCATTCGTAACCATCCGGAAGGCAGGATGTTCTTTACGCATTTTTATTAAAGCAGCTACATAATTATTTGTAGCCAGGTTTTCTTTCTTCATACTCCAGTCAATTGCGTTGATACTGTCGCCTGCGTTATATGAATTTTCCACTCCTTTTTTGTTTCTTAAAAACTCAGTGCCTGCATGCAAAAATGGGATGCCCTGCGATGTTAGTACAATCGCCAATGACAGTTGCTGCATCTTCACCAACTCTTCTTTAGAAGCATCGGGACAACTCAGTGTCAGTTTATCCCACAATGCATTGTTGTCGTGACACTCACAGTAAGTAATTACATTCCATGGAGCAGCGGAATAAGCTTTTTTAGAGTAGTTCACTTTACTCATATCCACCTGCGGATGATTGGATGCTGCAACAATTCCAAACTTTACACTTTCTTCCATACCGGCTTTGCCACTTGCAAAACCTCTATCCTTAATATCAAACACAGTACCTTTTATTCCGTCTCTTATATCATCACTGAACACCGCAATATGATTTAGTTTGTGGGCATTCTTTTTCAGCGCCCTTAATGAATCTGGTAAAGGCGATGCGCCGGCAGTCCAGCCTTCGCCGTACAATAAAATATCCGGTTTTATTTTTCTCAGCTCAGTTGAAATGATATTCATCGTTTCAATATCATGCACTCCCATCAGGTCAAAACGAAAACCATCAATGTGATATTCCTTTGCCCAATACAATACACTTTCTAAAATAAATTTTCTCATCATGGGCATTTCACTTGCTGTTTCATTTCCACAGGCCGTGGCATCAGAAAAGCCACCATCTTTTTTATGACGGAAATAATAACCCGGTACCAGCTGTTCAAAATTTGAAGTGGCAGCATTGGCTACATGGTTATACACCACATCCATCACCACACGCAATCCATTTTTATGAAAGGCAGCAATCATTTGTTTCAACTCTTTTATTCTTACAGCACCATCATTAGGATTGCTGCTGTAACTGCCTTCCGGCACATTGTAATTAACAGGATCGTAACCCCAGTTGTATTGCAGGTTTTCCGGCTTGCTTTCATCAACAGAATTGTAATCAAAAAAAGGCAACAGGTGAATATGCGTAACCCCCAATTCTTTCAGGTGAGCCAGACCAGTTGCCAGGCCATCTTTACTCTTAGTGCCTTCTTCTGCAAGTCCCAGATATTTCCCTTTGTTTTCAATACCTGAATTTTCATCAATGCTGGCATCACGGATATGCAGTTCATAAATTACGGCATCTGTTGCCAAATTTTGTTTGGAGAAGATGGGGCTTTTATCACTGGGCCAACCTTTGGGGTTAGTTTCCTTGAAATCAATAACCATTGCACGCCTGCCATTAACTCCAACAGCTTTTGCATAAGGGTCTGGCACTTCATTGCCCCATTCATTATTTATCTTTGCCCTGAAAACATAAAACGTGCCTTTCCAGTCGCCACCCAGTTTGGTAAACCAAGTGCCCATACTTCCTTTTGTAAGATTGATCGTTTTAAATGCTGTACCATTACCACCATCTTTGTACAGCAACAAATCCACTGCTTCAGCTGGCGGGCTCCAGATTCTAAATGTTGAATTTTTGTTGGTATAAGTGAGGCCAAGGGCAGCTCCTTTATAAACAGGATATTTACTGTAGGCTGGTTGTGCAATTATTTTTTTCATAAGAATAAAACAGAGCAGTAATAAAAAAGTGTTTTTCATGTTGATTCGTTTCTTCAGGTAAAAGTGAGTAATAGTTTTTAAAGGTTGTGCATTATCGTTGCAATAGCTTTTCTGTTTTAAATGAACACTTGTAAATTTACTGGATTTACCTCCACAGCCGGTGTGGCTGCGTAACTGGAACGCCACTATTTTTTGACCTTTGAAAAAATATGCTTCGTATTTTTTCAATCCCGATTTCAACGGGACCGGACAAAAAAAGGTGGCTAACCCAGTTACTGGTGAGAATTAAAAGCAATAACACAAAGTTTATAATCATGGTGATAGTAATTTGTTAAACAAATTTTTAATCCTGTTTTCTCTTGTGATAATTGTGATTAAAGTTGCTAAATGATTTTCAGTACAAGTGAGTGACACAACGATGATGACATGAAAATATCAGCTGGTATCAAAAAATTATTTTTCAAGAATAAGATATGCCCAGGGCTGTAATGCAAAACGGCTTTCATAACGCACTTCTATTTCTTCGCCGGTAAATACATTTTTAAATAATCCTGTTAAGCGGTTATCTTCTATCACACAGTCAATGTTGTATTTACTCAAGTTCAATATGGTAAATACTTCTTTGTCTTCATTCTTACGCAGGTAAGCCATCAGCACATCGTCAGCATTTGTATGTATAACGTGAGTGCTTACCGTACGTTTGCCGGCACGTAAGGCAGGATGGTTTTTATGCAGGTGAAGCAATGTTTTATAAAAGTCATTTTTTGTATAACTGCCATTCCATTCAATTACATCTTTATCAAAAAATTCCAGCCGTTTTAGATTGGGCAATTCCTGTCCGCTGTAAATTAGCGGTATGCCATTCCAGGTGAAACTGAATACTGCCAAGGCTTCTGCGGCATCACCATATTTTTCATACTCCGTTCCGTTCCAGGTATTTTCATCGTGGTTGCTGGTGAACCATAAAAATAAATTGTCGTTGCCAGCCATCTGGTTGTATTGCTTTAATACCTCGTCCAGCATTTTTTTATCCTGGCTGCCTTTATAAAATTCTGCTGTCTTGTGCATCCAGCTCCAGGTGTAGCAGGCATCAAATGCCTGGTAATAAGTTGGGTTGTCCACCGGGTCACTTTCTGCCAGCCAGAAAATAGTTTTTATCTTTTCCAGTTCGGTTCTTGCTTCTATCCAAAAATCAAGTGCTACCCAAAAAGCAAGGTCGCAGCGAAAACCATCAATGTCACATTCGTCAATCCAAAACTGCATGGCTGCAATCATGGCTTTACGCATGTCAGGATTATTATAATCCAGTTCTATGATATCATCCATGCCACTGGCTTTTTTAAAATCGCCCTCTTCAAATTTGTAATATTGAGTATGGCTCACTGTCCACACATGATCCCAACCGGTATGGTTGGCTACCCAATCGAGTATTACTTTAAAACCCATTCCATGTGCAGTGGTTACCAATGTTTTAAAATCCTGCAATGTCCCGTATTCGGCGCCCACACTGGTATAATCGCTGCAGGCATACTGACTGCCCAAACTTCCTTTCCGGTTTTTTTCTGATATGGGTGTAATGGGCATGAACCATAAAGTGGATACACCCATTTGCTTTAACCTTGGTAATTCTTTTGCAAAAGCGTTGATGGTGCCTGCTGCAGAATATTGGCGGAGATTTACTTCATACACATCGGTGTTAAATATCCAATCGGCTTTCTTAAACATTAGCTTCTAATTTTTTCTGTTGCGTTGAACTATTCAAATGTAGTATGGATTTATGAAAAACCACCGTTCTTACAAATAACTTTCAACCAAGTATCTTTGCAATTGTTATAAACACACAATGAAACAATTTAATGTTCCTTCTACCTACCGCAGCCCGTTGATCAGCGCTATCAAAAACAAGCGGCGGGATCAGGATAAAATGAAAAAAGATTTTACTCCCACCCTGCTGGATTTTGGATCAGTACACATTTATCTTGCCCGGCATTTTGGTTTTTGTTATGGTGTGGAAAATGCCATTGATATTGCTTTTAAAACAGTGGAAGAAAATCCAGGCAAACGTATTTTTTTATTAAGTGAAATGATACACAACCCACAGGTAAATGCCGACCTGCTGGAAAAGGGTGTACAGTTTTTACAGGATACTTGTGGTAACGAAGTAATACCGTTTGATACACTTACTAAAGATGATGTGGTGATCATTCCTGCATTTGGCACCACACTGGCCATTGAAGAAAGATTAAACAGCATCGGCATACCAACAGAAAAATATAACACCACCTGCCCCTTTGTAGAAAAAGTATGGAACCGCAGTGAACAGATTGCAAAAAAAAATTACTCTGTGGTCGTGCATGGCAAACCAACCCATGAAGAAACAAGGGCCACTTTCTCACATGCCGCTGCCAGCACAGCTTCTGTGGTGGTGAATGACATGAAGGAAACCATTGAGCTGGGAAAATATATTAGTGGAGAAAAACCGGTTGCCAATTTTTATACTGAATTTAAAGACAGGTATTCTGAAGGCTTTGATGCTGCAAAAGACCTGCAGCGTATTGGTGTGGTAAACCAAACTACTATGCTGGCAAGCGATACACAAGCCATTGCAGATTATTTAAAACAGGTGATGAAGACAACCTATCAACTGGAAGAAAAAAATATTGAAGAAAGATTTGCCGACACCCGGGATACACTTTGTTATGCCACCAGCGACAATCAAACTGCCGTGTATGGCATGTTGCAAACAGCAGCCGACCTGGCCATTGTGGTAGGCGGATACAACAGCAGCAACACTTCTCATTTAGTAGAATTGTGTGAAGAAAAACTACCCACCTATTTTATCAACTCGGCGGATAAGATCATTTCAGGTGAATCTATTTTGCATTATAATTTTCACACAAAGGAAGAACTGATCACACACAATTATTTGCCTGAAAATTTACCTGTAAAAATTTTGATCACCAGTGGTGCAAGCTGCCCGGATGCCGTGGTGGAAGATGTGATTGAAAGAATTTTAATTAAAAGTGGCACAGAAAAAAATATTACCGGTATAATGGAAGCTTATTAAGATCATCAGTCAACTTAAGATAATAGATTAAATAAAAATGCCCCAAACAAATGGGGCATTTTTATTTTGTACTTTATCAGTTTAATAATTTTTTACTTTCAGTTCCACTCTCCTGTTTTTAGCCCTGCCTGCGGCAGTTTTATTATCAGCTACCGGGCTTTCATCGCCAAATCCTTCAGCACTTAGGCGGGCTTCTTCAATCCCTTTTTTAGTAAGGTAAGTTTTTACTGCTTCAGCCCTGGCTTCACTCAGTGCTTTGTTTTTAGCAGCATCGCCCTGGTTGTCGGTATATCCACCTATTTCTACTTTATAATCGGCATTGTCTTTTAAAATAGCAGCTACACTATTTAAAGCAGCGGATGATTTAGGTAATAATTTTGCACTTGCGGTAGCAAAGAAAATACTGCCGGCAGCTTTATTTATTTTTTGAATTGTGGCAGCTGCAATTTCAAGACATCCAAAATTAGCTGCTACACCAGCCACAGTGGGGCATTTATCTTCTTCATCATTGATACCATCTTTATCGGTATCCGGCACCGGGCAACCCTGGTAACGGGCAACACCAGCAACTGTTGGGCATTTATCATCTTCGTCATTGATACCATCTTTATCAGTATCAGGTATTGGGCAGCCGCCATATTTCAGCAATCCTTTTACATCCGGGCATTTGTCATCTTTGTCAGTGATACCATCTCCATCAGCATCGGGGCAACCTTTCAATGCAGCAACACCTTTTTCATCCGGACAGGCATCCACATCGTCCGGCACACCATCATTGTCCCTGTCTAAAACAACAGGAGCAGCAGGAGCCGGTGGCAATGCGGCTTTGGGAGCCACATAAGGTTCATCACCACCAATATTTTGGGCAAAGCCCAAAGAATAAAATAAATTATTACCCAACACTTTTGGGCTTAAAGACCATTTGTACTGTGCCTGTAAAAAGAAATAAGTAACACTGCTGGCGTTCAATTGTAAGCCTGCTCCGAGTGGAACATAAGCACCAATATGATTGGTATAAAAACCCATACCAACACCTGCAGTTAAAAATGGAGCCCACAAATTTTCATCTCTCAATGGGCGGATATTAATGGTTGGTTCTAATTCCAAACCGATTTCAGTTTTACCGGGAGTGTTATAATAAAGAGCGCTGTAATCATGAAAAATACCATTCAGCCTGGTGGAAAAATCAATGAAAGGAGTAAGCCCTTTCCAGTAAGTAAGCGAAACACCTGCACTCATATCTGCAATAGGAAGTGTAGCGGCATTGCTGTTACTTCCAAAGTTTTTAGGCGCATTAAAATCACTAAGTGTAAATGCGATACCAAATAACTCAGGTTTTTTTTGACCGGGAGCAAAACCAAATTTCTTTGATTTTTGAGCATTCGCAGCAAAGGCTAAAAATATTAATGTAATAAGCAGTGTCAGTTTTTGTTTCATGCACTTTTAAATTAAGTTCTATAAAAATTAATGTAAATAATTATTAGTCGCTGCCAATATTTTGGGCAAAGCCGATAGAGTAAAATAAATTATTCCCCAATACTTTGGGACTTAAAGACCATTTGTATTGTGCCTGTAAAAAGAAATAAGTCACGCTGCTGGCGTTCAGCTGTAAACCGGCTCCCAGGGGAACATAAGCCCCAATATGATTGGTATATAAACCCATACCAACACCTGCAGTTAAAAATGGAGCCCACAAATTTTCATCCTTTAACGGGCGGATATTGATTGTTGGTTCCAGTTCCAATCCTATTTCGGTTTTGCCGGGAGTGTTATAATAAAGTGCACTGTAGTCGTGGAAAATACCATTCAACTTAGCAGAAAAATCAATGAATGGTGTAAGGCCTTTCCAGTAAGAAACAGAAACACCTGCACTCATATCGGCGATAGGAAGCGTAGCTGCGTTGCTGTTTTTTGCAAAATTTTTGGGTGCATTAAAATCACTTAGATTAAATGCAATACCAAAAAGTTCTGGTTTTTTTTGACCGGGAGCAAATCCAAATTTTTTTGATTTTTGAGCAACTACGGCAAACGTTAAAAAAGATAAAGTAATAAGCAGAGTCAGTTTTTGTTTCATACGCTTAAAATTAAGTTCACATTAAATGTGGAATTGTTAGTTGTTAGTTTTGTAAAAATAAATTCAAATGTAATGATATTTAGCTACCAGCTGAAATTTGTATTATCTATTTGAAAATGAAATGGCGACAGACACAAATATTTTACCGCTATTTCAACATCGACAATACCTGAATTGCCTTATATTTGCAGCCCAATTACTGTTTTACAGCTCATTGGATAGAATAATTAATATTGGACCGGTAGCTCAGTTGGATAGAGCATCCCGATTTTAATCGGGAGAGTCATTGGTTCGAATTGTGTTTAATAAAAATTATTGGACCGGT
>JANMJU010000002.1:0-2540 GCA_031371545.1 Chitinophagaceae bacterium | reverse complement strand
TTGGATATTTCATACACATTGCGTAATGAAGCGATTGATGAAAAAAGACAATCATGGAAAAGTGCTACTGAATATGGTTTTGCGGTGGGTACTTATGAAGAGTTGATTCCTTCAGCAGACTTAGTATTGAACTTAACGCCAGATAAACAACATACGGCGGTGGTAAAGGCGATCATGCCATTGATGAAAAAAAATGCTACACTTTCATACTCTCATGGTTTTAATATAGTGGAAGAAGGAACGCAAATTCGTAAAGATATTACTGTGATAATGGTGGCGCCAAAATGCCCCGGCACAGAAGTTCGTGAAGAATACAAAAGAGGTTTTGGTGTACCTACTTTAATTGCGGTGCATCCGGAAAATGATCCGGAAGGAAAAGGGCTGGCGCAGGCAAAAGCTTATGCAGTGGCTACTGGTGGCCACAGGGCTGGCGTGTTGCGTTCATCTTTTGTGGCAGAAGTAAAATCTGATTTGATGGGTGAACAAACTATTTTATGTGGTGTGTTGCAGACGGGTTCTATTTTATGTTTTGATAAAATGGTGGAGAAAGGAATTGATAAAGCGTATGCTGCAAAATTAATTCAATACGGATGGGAAGTAATTACTGAAGCATTGAAACATGGCGGTGTAACGGCAATGATGGACCGCTTAACCAATCCTGCAAAGCTGAAGGCTTTTGAACTGTCAACAGAGTTGAAGAATATTTTACGTCCGCTGTTTCAAAAACACCAGGATGATATTATGAGTGGGGTCTTCTCTTCAACCATGATGGAAGACTGGGCCAATGATGATAAAAATTTATTGACCTGGCGCAAAGCAACTGGTGAAACTGCTTTTGAAAAAACAACTCCAACTGATGCAACAATTGCGGAGCAGGAATTTTTTGATAATGGTTTGTTGATGGTGGCTTTTGTAAGAGCTGGTGTGGAGCTGGCTTTTGAAACAATGGTGGAAGCCGGCATTAAAGAAGAATCGGCTTATTACGAGTCATTGCATGAAACACCGTTAATTGCAAATACCATTGCCCGTAAAAAATTATTTGAAATGAACAGGGTAATTTCTGATACGGCTGAATACGGCTGTTATTTATTTGATCATGCAGCAAAACCTTTGCTGAAAGAATTTATGCAGACGGTTGATACAGATGTTATCGGTACAAATTTTAATGCAGGAAAAGATAACGGCGTTGATAACAGGAGCATTATTGAAGCAAATAAAATACTTCGTTCTCACCCAGTTGAAAAAGTGGGTGCAGTATTGAGGCAGGCAATGACAGATATGAAAGTGATACAGACAACTGTGAAAGAAGAAAAAAAGAAAGCATTGCAATTGGAAGAAGCATGATAATTAATAATTGCAGTATTAGATTTTAAATTTATGCAATAAAGTTTAATCAATAATTATTTGATGAAGAAGGGCTGGACTGGAAACAGCATGAGTTAAATTAATTTGCCGGTGAAAAATAGGACTCGTCACTCCTGATAAAATAAACTACGATTGCTTGCTTTTTTATTGCTAAAAAACATTTTGAATAAAGAAAAAAAACATGATGAAGAAGCAGTTTACATTACAAGATAAAAGTGTTGAACACATTCCTACAGGGGAAGGAGGTTTATATGATCCTTCATTTGAGCATGATGCCTGTGGTATCGGTTTTGTTGCCAATATTAAGGGCAATAAATCTCACCAGCATGTGGATGATGCACTCACCATTTTAGAAAACATGGAACATAGGGGAGCCTGTGGCTGTGAAGTAAACACAGGAGATGGTGCCGGTATTTTTATCCAGATACCGCATGAGTTTTTCTTTGATGAATGTGTGAAATTGGGAGTGCACCTGCCTGCGTTTGGCAAGTATGCTGTAGGCGTTATTTTTTTTCCAAAAGAAATAAAACTCAGGGAAGAGTGCCGTGATATTTTGAACAGGGCAGCAGAAAAATTAGGATTGGAAGTATTGACTTACCGGAGTGTTCCTGTAAATACTGCAGGCATTGGCCCCACGGCATTATCTGTAGAACCGGTGATGGAGCAGGTTTTCATTGCCTGTCCCGATCACATTACCAACCCAATGGATTTTGAGAGAAAATTATTTGTGCTGCGTAATTATGCAAGCCATACTATCAATAATACGGTTAGAAAAGATGCGATTGGTTTTTATATTGCTTCGCTTTCATTCAAAACTGTTGTATATAAAGGGCAGCTTACCAGCATGCAGGTGCGTAATTATTTTCCAGACCTCGGTAATAAAAGAGTGGTGAGTGCTTTTGGTTTGGTTCACTCCCGTTTTGCCACCAATACTTTTCCTTCATGGAAGCTGGCACAGCCATTCCGCTACATTGCACACAATGGAGAGATCAATACATTGCAGGGAAATCTGAATTGGCTGAAGGCAAGTGAAATGGGTTTTGTATCTCCCTACTTCAGCAAAGAGGAAATGGATATGCTTTTACCGGTGGTTACCAGTATGCAGTCTGATTCTGCCTGCCTCGATAACATGATTGAGTTACTAACGTTGACGGGGAGGTCGCTTCCACATGTAA
>JANMJU010000004.1:0-6247 GCA_031371545.1 Chitinophagaceae bacterium | reverse complement strand
TTCTGCCCTTTGCAAATCCGCCTGCTCCACTTTACTAATTACCATTTGAGCAATCCGGTCTCCATGCTGCAGTTGTTGCGGTTCATTGCTCAGGTTAATCAGTATCACTTTTATTTCTCCCCGGTAATCACTGTCCACCGTACCAGGAGAATTAAGACAAGTAATGCCATGATGCAGTGCCAGTCCACTTCTTGGCCTTATTTGTGCTTCGTATCCTGCAGGCAATTCAATGTATAAACCTGTAGGCACCAAACTTCTTTGTAATGACTGCAGCAATATCGGTTCCTGCAAATTGGCCCTTATATCCATGCCGGCAGAACCTGCAGTAGCATAAGCCGGTAATTCATTTGTAGATTTATTTACAATGTTGATTGCAATTTTTTGCATGGCAGCAAAGTTAATGATGTAGGTAAAAAATAGTTCAGCAAAATAAATTTTAACAGGCGGTCTATTTCTTTTCCAACAGTATGCTGGCATAAGCAACAAGCCCTTCTTCCCTGCCAACAAATCCCATTTTTTCGGTAGTGGTTGCTTTTATTGAAACCGCATTGATTGGCAGCAATAATATTTGTGCAATTGCTTCCTGCATCTGGGGCACATAATTTTTTATTTTAGGAGATTGAAGGCAGAGTGTGCTGTCTATATTAATGATAGAATAACCTTCGTTTTTTATCAGTTCAAAACTTTTCTGCAGCAATACTTTACTGTCAATATCTTTCAATGCTGCATCAGTATCAGGAAAATGTATGCCGATATCGCCGAGGCAGGCTGCACCCAGCATGGCATCGCAAATGGCATGCAGCAATACATCTGCATCACTGTGGCCAAGAGCTCCTTTGTTATGTTCAATTTTTACCCCACCCAGCCAAAACTCCCTGCCAGTAACCAGTTGATGAAAATCAACCCCAAAACCTATTCTTATATTCATGTATGTTTTTTTGCAAATGTAGCCATAAAAAAGCGCCCCGGTTTATGGGACGCTTTTAATAAAATTTATAAATAATTTTTATTTTGATGCTTTAGCAGTACCGCTGCCTTCGCCATCAAAATCAAAGAATAAACTGAAACGTAAAGTATTTGATAATGGGTTACGGTTAACACCATTCCCAGATGGCAGCAGGTAAGAGAAATTTAATCCAAAGCTGTTATACTTTAAACCAGCTCCAAGTGTAAAATATTTCCTGTTTCCTTTAATAGGATTTTCATAAAAATATCCAGCCCTTAAAGCAAATTGGTTGTTGTACCAGTACTCTGCACCCAATGAAGCCTGTACTTCTTTTATTTCTTCGGAGAAGCCTCCTGGTGCATCACCAAAAGATTTGAACCAGCTGTTTACAACACCCTGGCTGCGGTACTTTGCCAATCCTGCGCTGTCACCAACTGAAGGAGGTGTAGGCACTAATAATTTGTGCAGGTCTAAACCAAAAGTTACTCTATTGCTTTCATCAATTACTTTAGTGTAAGCTACACCGATACCTATGTTAGCAGGAATGTAATCTTTTTGAGTTGCGTCACTTGTATAAGAGATTTTAGATCCCAAATTACTGATGGCAACACCCCAATTAAGACCAGATCCGTCAGCCTTAGCGCCATTGTGAAATAAACTTAAATCCCCGGCAACAGAGCTACCAGCTTTGTAAGATACACCATTGATGGTGCCACTCGCCAAATTGGAATTGATATAACGTAAGGCAACACCAATTGATAACTTAGTAGATAATTTCCTTGAGTAGCCTGCATCAAATGAAAACTCACGGGGACGGAATGAACTCAGGTCATTACCCAGATTATCTGTAAACTGAATATTACCTAAGCTGAAATATCTTAAAGAAGCAGAAATAGCTTCTTCGTCACTAAGCTTTAAATATCCTGTACCGGAAAATAAATAAACATCATTTAATCCTAAGTCTTTTAACCAGGGAGTATATGTAACAGATACCCCACCTTTATTTGTATTAAAAGGAGTTTTTGCCAAATTCCAAAAAGCCGAATTAGCGTCTGGAGCAGTGGCTATACCTACATCACCCATACCGCCGCTACGGGCATCAGGAGAAATTCTTAAAAAAGGTACTGCAGATGTTACTACGTTAATTGTATTAGCTTGTGCATTCACAATACTGGTAGCACCTCCCAGTAATAATACTAAGGCAGTTAGTTTAATAGTTGCTTTTTTCATGCGTTTTTTGTCTTGGTTATGTATACTTACTCTCAATAAGCTTACAATTTTTCTTTAGATGAGGTGTAAAAATAAGGGTTTTGTTTAAAAGAACAACTAAGATGCAGCATCTTGTAAAAAAATAAAATTTATCAGTCAATCAATTATATTAATAAGTGAATTACTAATTATACCGTCAATTTCATTTAATATTATTATTGCTGACAGATTACACAAAAAACGAAACAGCCGGTGGTTTATTGCTTTGTTTATATTACCTAATTAGCAACTGGGGGTCTTTTAAACAAAATATTAATCCAATATTCCAATTTTTTTTTTTTGGTTTTAGCAGTAGCTTTCTCCACCCCTTGCTTATAAAACTAGTCCTTTTTTTTTATTTTCAACAATAAATAAGGCTGAAAAAGCAATAGATAATTTGCTAAGTTTTAGCTAATTTTTTAAAAATAATACTACAAAGCAGCCATTTTCGTTTAAAGTATTTATATTCGCAACTGTGTGGCACCATAGCATTTCACACAATATTAAAGAAAACCTTTCGTTAAATCATTTGCAAAACGAACGCACATGCAAAAAACAATTTCTGTAAAAAATCTGATTCTCCTTACCGCCGTACTTTTCTCTTTAGGGTCTTGTAAAAACGGAAGTATCTTCAGTAAGAAAAAAAGTAAGTCATCTGTTACCGGATGGAACTATGACGACAAAAACATGGGCAATTACCATGTAAACAAAATGAAGTATCCCAAAGCAGGGCCAGGTTTGGTGTTTGTGCAGGGTGGCACCTTTGTAATGGGTGCCAAAGATGAAGATGTAATGGGTGATTGGAACAATGTTCCCCGCCGTGTTACAGTTCCTTCTTTCTTCATTGATGAAACCGAAGTAGCCAATGTACACTACCGTGAGTACATTTACTGGATTGAAAATACTTTCAGTGGCGATACCGCCATCATGAAAAAAGCTTTGCCAGATACACTTTGCTGGCGTGAAGAACTGGCTTACAATGAGCCTTATGTAGATTACTACTTCCGCTATCCTGCATATAATTTCTATCCTGTAGTGGGTGTTAACTGGCAACAGGCCCGTGACTTTTGTATGTGGAGAACAGACAGGGTAAATGAATTTAACCTGATGCAAAAAGGTTACCTGAAAAAAGATTTTGCCAAAAAAGAAATGAAAGGTGGTGGTGCCGATGGTACTTTTAATACAGAAACTTATTTATTAAAGCCAGATGATATTAAAGGAAGGTCGAAACCAAAAAAATCTGAATTTTTAGATGTAAGCGGCAAGCCAAGAGCTAATGTAAAAATGGAAGATGGTATTCTAAATATGGGATACCGTCTGCCAACTGAAGCAGAATGGGAATATGCAGCTTACGGTTTGCTGGATCAAAATCCTAATCCAAGAAAAAAAGAAAGTGGCAGTGGTGAAGAGTTACAATCTAACCAGCAAATTTATGCCTGGAGCAATAATCCTAATGGTTTACGAGATAACCGCAGAGGCATGTGGCAGGGTAAATTTTTAGCCAACTTTAAACGTGGCAGTGGTGATAACATGGGTGTTGCCGGTGGTTTGAATGACAGATCTGCAATTCCCGGAAGTGTAAAAGCATTTTATCCAAACTCATTTGGATTATACAATATGAGTGGCAACGTTTCTGAGTGGGTACAGGATACTTACAGGGCTTTAACTCCATCAGATGGCGAAGACTTTAATTATTTCCGTGGTAATAAATTCCAGAAATTTTATAAGAACAGTTCTGGTGATCTGGAAAGAGATTCATTGGGGCGTTTAAAGAAAGCAGATATACCAGATGAAGAAGTAAAAAACCGCCGCAACTATCAGCATAATTATGCTATGGATCATTTGGATGGCGATTCTGCAAGTGGTGCCTTTTATGAATATGGTGTAACTACTTTAATAAGCGACAAATCAAAAGTATTTAAAGGTGGTAGCTGGAATGACAGGTCTTACTGGCTTTCACCCGGTGCCCGCCGCTTCTTAGAAGAAGACCAGTCTTCAAGTACAATTGGTTTCAGGTGTGCACAAACATACATGGGATCTCCTGAAGGCCCCGGCTTTAAAGAAGGTAACATCTTTGGAAAGCGTAAACAAAACGGTAGAAAGAAAAAATAAGCTTGTTATAAAAAAACTGAAACCCTCCGATCAAAACGGAGGGTTTTTTATTTCTTTCAATTATACCCATCATTTTTTACAGCAACATTTTCTTCCCTATTTTTGAGTTATGCAAATAGCCGATCTATACGATATTTTTTTACAACATCCATCTATACAAACTGACAGCAGGAAATTAAAAGCCGGTGATTTATTTTTTGCATTGAAAGGCCCCAGCTTTAATGGCAACTTGTTTGCAAAACAAGCTTTAGACGCAGGTGCTGCTTGTGCCATTATTGATGAACCGGTAAATTTTACTGACAGCAGATTAATCGGCACCAATGATGTATTGCAAACCTTGCAGCAACTGGCCAAATATCACCGGCAGCAACTTGATATTCCTTTTATTGCCATCACAGGCAGCAATGGAAAAACGACCAGCAAAGAATTGGTAAATGAAGTGTTGAGCAGCACTTATACCACTTACACCACCAAAGGAAATTTGAACAACCACATCGGCATACCGCTTACTATTTTGTCGGTGCAAATGGATGCTGAAATGGCGGTGATAGAAATGGGTGCCAATCATCAAAAAGAAATAGAAGGTTATTGCCAATACAGTTTGCCCACACATGGCATCATCACCAATTGCGGCAAAGCACACTTAGAAGGCTTTGGTGGCGATCAAGGTGTAAGAAAAGGAAAAGGTGAATTATTTGATTGGCTCAGGGCAAACAATGGCACTGCTTTTATCATGAATGATTATGATTATTTGGTAGAGATGAGCAAAGGTATTGCCAATATAAAAACTTACGGAACACAGGATGCCGACATTGTTGGTGTGGCCGACAGCAGCAAAGAAATGCTGGAAGTATCCATGCAAAAAGGCACTGGTATTCAACATATCAAAACCAATTTGGTAGGTGCTTACAATCTCCCAAATGTGCTGCTGGCAGTAGCTGTTGGAAAATATTTTGAAGTGGCAGATGACAAAATAAAAACCGCTTTGGAAAGTTATGTGCCATCTAACAGCCGCTCTCAATTGATAGAGAAAGATGGCAACAAAATAATTTTAGATGCCTACAATGCCAACCCTACCAGCATGAAAGCCGCCATTGAAAACATTGCTAAAATGCCGGGAGAAAATAAATTTTTACTCCTTGGTGGTATGATGGAACTGGGAGAAGAAAGCATTACCGAACACAAAGCCATCATTGATTTAATTGCTGCTTATCAATGGAAAAATGTGGTGCTGGTAGGTAGTGATTTTGATAAAATAATACACCCATTTATTTATTTTAAAAAATCGGATGAGGCAAGGGAATGGTTGAAACAACAACAGCTTCGCAATGCAGTTCTTTTAGTAAAAGGTTCAAGAAGTATGCAGATGGAGAAGGTGCTGGAATAAAATTTAAATGCTTTTAAATCATATCATTCAAATACTCCTGCAATTGAGCATCCGTCTTTATCAATACATCCCTCACTTTACTTCCCTGGTTGGGGCCTACTACACCTGCAGCTTCCAGTTGATCCATCAGCCTGCCGGCACGGTTGTATCCTAATTTCATTCGGCGTTGCAATAAAGAAGTGCTGCCACTTTGGGTGGAAACAATAATCCGGGCTGCATCTTCAAACAAAGGGTCTTTATCATTTACATCAAAGCCACCTTTCTCCATTTCTTTTTCATCCACATATTCCGGCAGCATGAATGCCTGTGCATAGCCACGCTGGCTGCCAATAAATTCATTTATTTTATCCACTTCGGGGGTATCAACAAAAGCACATTGCAAACGAACGAGTTCGCCATTGTAACTGATAAGCATATCCCCTTTTCCGATTAATTGCTCGGCACCACCAACATCTAAAATAGTACGGCTGTCAATCTTACTGCTTACTTTAAAAGCAATACGGGCGGGAAAGTTAGCTTTGATTGTTCCGGTAATAATATTCACACTTGGCCTT
>JANMJU010000212.1:0-3715 GCA_031371545.1 Chitinophagaceae bacterium | reverse complement strand
ATCCTGCTGGTACTGAGTTTGGTGGCTGCAGGCTTTGGTATCATACCGGCAGATGTAGGTAATATCATCTTATACTATTTTATTTTTACGCTGGTAGATGTGGCTGGTGCTGCCCTTGCTTTTGCTTTTGAAAAGGAAGATTATAAAAAGCTTATCTGGATGATACCGCAGCGGTTGGTGTACCGGCAACTGATGTATTATATTATCATCAAATCATTCAATAAAGCCATTAAAGGAGAGTTGCAGGGCTGGGGTGTTTTAAAAAGGACGGGCAATGTAAAGCAGTTGAGTGCTGTATAACATTGCCCGTAACTGAATCATTTTTCCTAAATAAAGAATTTCTACAGCAGCCCTTTTTCCATTAAATATTCTGCTATCTGCACTGCATTGGTGGCAGCGCCTTTACGCAGGTTGTCGCTAACGATCCAGCAGTTCAATGTATTGGGTTGCGTTTCGTCCCTTCTTAGCCTGCCTACAAATGTTTCATCTTTTTCATGCGCTGTTAATGGCATGGGATAAATGAAGTTGGCAATATCATCCTGCACCACTACACCCGGGGCTTTACTTAAAATGTCTCTCACTTCAGCAAGGTCAAAATCATTTTCAAATTCTATGTTCACACTTTCACTGTGGCCGCCCATTACCGGGATACGAACCGTGGTAGCAGTTACTTTAATATTTGCATCGCCAATAATTTTCACTGTTTCAAGTGTCATTTTCATTTCCTCTTTAGTGTAGCCATTTTCTAGGAACACATCAATTTGCGGAATTGCATTCAGGTCAATTGGATATTTATAAGCCATCTCACCCTGTACACCTTTTCTTTCATTCATCAATTGATCCACTGCTTTTACTCCGGTGCCCGTCACACTTTGGTAAGTACTTACCACCACTCTTTTGATTTTATATTTATCATGCAAAGGTTTTAACACCACCACCATTTGTATTGTTGAACAGTTAGGATTGGCAATAATTTTATCTGCTGAGGTCAATACATTTGCATTCACTTCTGGCACCACTAATTTTTTGGTAGCATCCATGCGCCAGGCACTGGAGTTGTCAATTACGGTAATACCTGCTGCTGCAAACTTTGGCGCCAATTCTAAAGATGTGCTGCCACCTGCTGAAAATACCGCCACATTTGGCTTTGCTGCAATCGCATCTTCCCAGCCCACTACTTTGTATTTTGTTCCTTTAAATTCCACTTCCTTACCAATTGATCTTTCTGATGCCACCGGTATCAATTCTGTTACAGGAAAATTTCTTTCGGCCAATACCTGCAGCATTTTGCTGCCCACTAAGCCTGTTGCTCCAACTACTGCTACTATCATTTTTTTGTTTTTTATTTTAGGTTAAAATATATCCCCTTTATGTTTGAATTTTTTTGCACCCCTTCAGGGGATAGGGGCAAAAAAAGCCTCCCGTTTTAGCGGAAGGCTCAGTATCTTGTAGCATACACAAACAACTGTTAACCTTCCGCTGTGGCGGCGTGTTTAGTGGTTGTTTTAATATGTTTAATGTTTATCATTGCAGGTCGAAAGTAATAACAAATGATAAATCAGCCAAAATATAATTCTGCAATCGATTGCTTAGAAAACAAAAAAAGGAGCTGCCAAAGAAAATAAAAACCCGGTGGCCGTTAAACAACAACCGGGAAAATAAAATTAATCGCAGTTAATTTTCTACAACTTTCCTCCCAAAATTTCCTCCACCACAGCAGGGTCAAGCAAAGCACTTGTATCCCCCAAATTAGCAGTTTCGCCTTCCGCAATCTTTCTTAAAATGCGGCGCATGATTTTACCGCTTCTTGTTTTTGGCAGGCCTTTTACAAATTGTATTTTGTCGGGTTTGGCAATGGCTCCAATTACCCTGGTTACTGTTTGCAGAATGTCTTTCCGGGTCATGTCTTCATCACCATGCAGATGGCTGCAGATAACATAGGCATAAATGCCCTGTCCCTTGATGTCATGCGGATAGCCTACCACAGCGCTTTCCACCACATCGGCGTGCATGTTCAGGGCATTCTCCACTTCGGCAGTGCCAATGCGGTGGCCGCTTACATTCAGCACATCATCAACCCTTCCGGTAATTCTGTAATTACCATCATCATCTTTTAATGCACCATCACCGGTAAAATATAAATTTTCGTAAGTAGCAAAATAATTGGTACGGCATCGCTCATGATCGCCATAAGTAGTGCGTAAGATACCAGGCCAGGGGGCTTTGATGCAAAGGTTTCCTTTCAGCATTCCATGCTCATCTTTTTCAGTAACTTCTTTACCATTTTCATCTACTAAAATTGGCTGTACCCCGGGCATGGGCAATGTAGCCCAGCTTGGTTTGGCTGGCGTAATGCCTGCAAAGTTGGAGATGAGGCAACCGCCGGTTTCTGTCTGCCACCAGGTATCTACAATCGGGCATTTCTTTTTGCCAATGTGTTCATCATACCAGTGCCAGGCTTCTTCATTAATGGGTTCACCCACTGTGCCCAGTACCTGCAAACTGGAAAGGTCTTTACCTTTTACTGGATCTAACCCAAAGCCCATCAAACTTCTTATTGCGGTGGGGGCGGTGTATAAAATATTTACTTTGTGTTTATCCACCACATCCCAAAATCTGCCTGCATCGGGAAAGGTTGGGATGCCTTCAAACATTAATGACGTACCGCCTGATGCCAGCGGGCCATACACGATGTAGCTGTGGCCGGTAATCCAGCCAATATCTGCCGTGCAAAAATGTACCTGTCCCGGTTGGTATTGAAACACATTTACAAAAGTGTAGGTCGTCCATACCATGTAGCCGGCTACTGTGTGCACCACACCTTTGGGTTTACCGGTGCTGCCGCTGGTGTACAAAATAAACAGCGGATCTTCCGCATCCATTTCTTCTGCAGGAAAATTGACCACTCCATTTTTTTCCACTTGTGTTTCTGCAAATTCCATTTCATCTTCCCACCACACGTCCCTTCCTTTTATCATACTAACGGGAGTACGTGTCCTTGTATAAACAATTACTTTTTTGATTGTCTTGTTTCCGATCAGGGCATCGTCAATCACATTTTTTAAAGGGATAACTTTTTCGCCACGGTAAGCACCATCGCAGGTTACAATAAATTCAGCACTGGCATCACTCAGCCTGTCGGCAATACTTTGAGCAGAGAAGCCACCAAAAATAACGCTGTGTATGGCGCCAATTCTTGCACAGCCCAGTACTGCATACGCCAGCTCCGGTACCATGCCCATGTAAATACAAACCCGGTCGCCTTTTTTTACGCCATTGTTTTTTAATACCTGTGCAAACTGGCAAACCCTTTTGTGCAGCCGGGCATAAGTAACCGTCCTCACTCTTTCTTCTGGATTGTTGGGCTCCCAGATGATGGCTGGCTTATCGGCCATGGTGGCCAGGTGTCGGTCGATACAATTTTCTGTTATGTTGAGTTTGCCGCCTGCAAACCATTCTATTTTTGGTTCGGTAAAATTCCAGTTTAAAACTTTGTCCCACTTTTTTCTCCATTGAAAATTTTGTGCAACAGCACCCCAAAAACCTTCTGGATCTTCTACACTTTTTTGGTAAGCATCTTTATAATCGTTGTACGATTTTATCTGAAATGGATATGACATAGTAATAGTTTTAATTTTTTAAACAGGTTCATTTTTTTAATGGTAATGCCAACCTGAAACATTGAATGATGGCTGCCTAAGGTCGACCACCTTTC
>JANMJU010000175.1:0-26849 GCA_031371545.1 Chitinophagaceae bacterium | reverse complement strand
GATGAAAATATTACCGCAGCATCCGTAAATGAATTTTGTTTTAAAAACGGTATCATACTCAACCGGCTGAATGAAAAAAGAAAATCGCTTGAAACAAGGTTCCTTGAAATAACCGGCAGCAAAAGCGATAAATAAATTAATCTTCTTAAATTTTTTATATGCTCAATCTTTTTAAAATTGAATGGCTCAAAATAAAAACGTACCGCACTTTCTGGGTTTTATTCCTTGCCTTCCTGATTTTTTTTCCTTTGGCACTTTATTTTTCTGCACATAAATATATGGAGGCAATATCCTCATCCAATAAGATGCAGGAGCAAATGCTGAAGTCATTTATCGAATCACCTTTTGTATTTCCCAAAGTGTGGCAGGCATCGGCCTGGATGGGAGGTTTGTTTTTTGTTTTGATTGGGATGCTTTTCATTTTACTTATCACCAACGAAGTACAGTACCGCACCCACCGGCAAAATATTATTGACGGCTGGAGCAGGATGGATTTCCTTAAAGCAAAATTTTCGATCCTTATTTTTTTTGTGATGGTAAGTACCCTGTTGGTTTTTTTAAGCGGGCTGCTGGTGGGGACTATCTTTTCCACTTCCCAACCTGATACCTTCAACAGGGTTTATTATGTTGGCTATTTTGCCCTGATGGCTACATTGTATTTAGTGGTGGCTTTTCTTGCAGCCACTCTGATAAAACGCACCGGCCTTGCCATCATTATTTATTTTGCCTTTGTGTGTATTGTAGATAATGTGTTGTGGCTGTCTTTTACTTTCGATGGCAGCCAGTTGGGGTACTACATGCCGTTAGAAGCAGTGGATTCGTTGATTCCAAATCCTTTTAAACCAAAAATGATTGAAAGAAGAACGGTGGAAGATTATACCCTCATCATTGCTGCGGTGGCTTATATCGCAGCCTGGGTTTACATTATCATTCATTATTTCCGTAAAACAGATTTAAAAACATAAACGGAAGAAGTTGCCTGGAAGAATGTATAATTTATTGCTGGCATTATTTTTTGCACAGCTGATGCAGTGCTGTTGTAATAGAAGGGTACAAAAAAATAAATCCTGCTGCCTGAATTTTTTTAGAACTTACGGTGGTGCTTTTTAACACTTCAATGCTGCTTTCCCCCATCAGCAGTTTTAATGCAAATGCAGGCACATGGAGCGGAATAAAAAATTTACCTTTTATTCGTTTGGCTAATTCAAGTGTAAGTGTTTTGTTACTCACCGGTGCAGGAGCTACTGCATTGTACACGCCACTCAGTTGTTCATTTTGCAATGCTTCCATAAACATTTTGCAAAGATCATCAATATGTATCCAGCTTATTATTTGTTTACCGCTGCCCAGGATGCCTGCCACGCCAAGCTGAATTGGTTTTTTAAATTCGGCTAATGCTCCGCCATCATTGCTCAGCACAATCCCGGTTCTTAATTTTGCCAACCGCTTACCCAGTTGTTGTACCGGTTCAATGCTTTGTTCCCACAGCCTGCAGGTATCGCCTAAAAATCCCGGTGCTGCATTATCTGTTTCCACAAAACTATCCTGCCCGCCCTGTAGTTCTTCATCAGCGCCATACCAGCCGATGGCTGAAGCACTTACTACTGCCTTTACTTTGTTGGCATGTTGCTGCAGCGTTTCAAATAATAAAGCACTGCTTTGTGTACGGCTGTCCTGTATTTCTTTCTTGTAGGCATCCGTCCATCTTTTATCCACCACGCCGGCGCCAGCCAGGTGTATGATGTAGTCTGCATTTTGTACTGCTGCTGCATCAATTGTTTTTTCTTTTATATTCCACAAAGCAAAACTTATTGCTGTACTGCTATCTTTTACTGCAGGTAATTTCCTGGTAAGGATAATTACATGGTAGCCTTTTGAAACTAACTGTTTGGTAAGTGCTTTGCCTACAAGCCCCGTACCGCCGGTGATGATTACAGTCTGCATAATGTGTTGTAAAATTGCTGGTTCAACAAAGTAATACAATTTACGCATGGAGATGTTGTAAAAAATAAAAATTGTGCCTGGGTAAATATAATTTTCCTGTTGGGTTGGTGCTGAAGTTTGGGTTCGCTGCCTGTTCAATAAAATTAATATTGTACAAGAGTGCGACGCCAATGAAGCTTAATTAATAATCCAATGTCTGGCCCATTATTTTTTTTCTTTCATGTAAAAACAAATCATTGTGCATCCCGTATATACATTGACAATATCATTGCTTATTATATCTTAATTTTATGTACCAAATAGTAAATAGTATGAAAGGTTGCCGGTTGCTTATTTTTTGCTTATTGTTTTCGCCTGTTTTGCTGCAGGCCCAGGAGATTACTTTTTCAGAACCTGTCCGGGAGGACAGCAAGGATATGAATTTTGAGATTCTTGGCAGGATGAGCGGAAACATACTGGTATTTAAAAATGCACGCTGGAAATATTCCCTCAATATTTATAATGACAGCATGATGCTGAAAGACAAAGTGGACTTTGATTTTTTACCCGGCAAAACTTTTAATGTGGATTGCATTGCCTATCCAGATTTCTTTTACCTCATTTATCAATATCAGAAAAAAGGTATCCTTTACTGTATGGGAGTAAAAATAGATGCCAATGGAAAAAAAATGAACGAGCCGGTACAACTGGATACAACAGAAGTGGGATTAATGGGTGACAATAAAATTTACTCTGTCATCAACAGCGATGATAAGAAAAAGATTATGGTTTTTAAAATTCAGCACAAGGATAATAAAGCTTATTTTTTAACCAAACTGTACGATGGCCAATTGCAGTTGCAGCACCAAACCCGGCTGCAACTTGACTATGATGAACGCTATGATATTTTTAGCGATTTTTTGTTGGATAATGATGGTAAAATTGTTTTTACTAAAGCAGTAAAAGAAAATCGCAGAACTAACCCTTCCGCCCTATCAATCTTCACCAAGGAGCCAGTACAGGATAGCTTTTCAGAAAAAAATATCCCTCTGCAAAAAGTCTATATTGATGAAGTGAAATTAAAGGTTGACAATATTAACAAACGGTACATTTTAAATGCATTCTATTATAAAGAAAGCATAGGGAATATTGAAGGTGTTTACTGTAATATCTGGAATGCAAAAACAGACAGCAGTGATGCAAGTGTGTTTACTCAATTTGCAGACGATTTAAAATCGAATGCAAAATCGGGAGGAAAACTAAAAACGGCTTTCAATGATTTTTATATCCGCAATATTGTGTTGAAAAAAGATGGCAGCTTTATACTTACCGCAGAGGATTATACCAACCAGTCTGTGGGTTCAGATAATTTTAGCCGGTACGATTATTTATATGGTAACTCTTTTAACTCTTACAATTATTATTCTTACACGCCCTCTTATTATGGCTTTTACAGACCATACAATAGTTTTTTCAACCAGGGCACCCGTTATTATTACGACAATATCCTGGTGCTGAGTATTTCAAAAAACGGCGTGCCGGAGTGGTCGAACATTATTCATAAACAACAGTACACCGACGATAACGACAACCATCTTTCCTTTAATATTTTCAATACAAGCGGCGAAATTCATTTTTTATACAATGATATTTCCAAACGGGATGTTTTATTGTCAGATAATATTATCACCCCCGACGGCAGTTCCAAACGCAGCCCCACCCTGCGTACTTATGAGCAGGGGTATGAGTTTATGCCACGTTTTGCAAAGCAGATCGGTGCAAGAAAAGTGATTATCCCCTGTACTTTCCGGGGGCAGATATCCTTTGCAAAAATTGATTTTTAATTTTTGGTAGCCGCAGGCAAGTGCATGTAATTTTTTTATTTGTAATCATTCATAGCTGACAACTATTCTATTTTGTTTACCAATAATTATTACTCATTTTTGCATCAACTAAAACAGCAACATACCTGTGACAGGCACTTTTAAAGCCAACAACCCCTACAATACTTTCCTGCTGCTGGTATATGGTATTGTGCTCAAGCTGCCCATGTTCCTGCATCCGGTAAAGCCTGTGCCCCAGCAAACAGATGGATTTTTATTCAAAGAATTGTTGTTGCGGCTTAGTAATGTGGGCGACAAACTACCTGCTGTTTATCCACTCATTGCTTTTGTATTGCTCTACACACAGGCAATTATTTTTAATCAGCTGGCCAATGGGCAGCGGATGATGCAAAAGCCCAACTACCTTACTGCAATGGCATACCTGCTCATTACTTCTTTGTTCAAAGAATGGAATGTATTATCAGCGCCATTGATTGTAAACTCCTTGCTGGTGTGGGTTTGGGCCCGTATGGCAGGATTGGGCAATACTAAAAGCGTTACTTCCACACTGTTTAATATTGGTATCGCCATTGGTGTGTCCACCTTCTTTTATTTTCCTTCCATTGCTTTTGCAGTGCTTGTTATTTTTGGGCTGGTGGTTACCCGGCCATTCAAACTGGCGGAGTGGCTATTGTGTTTGTTTGGCATTATTACGCCTTACTATTTTTTACTGTCTTATGTTTTTTTAACTGATAAATGGAAAGGGTACAAACTGCCTGGCATCGCTTTCAGCCTGCCCAAATTTTATGAATCCAGGTGGGCTTTGGCTGCCATCATCATTGTGTTGTTTGCCACTGTTGTAGGGTTGTTTTATATCCGCCAAAATTTTTTGCGCCAGTTGGTGCAAACCCGTAAAAGCTGGAACCTTGTTTTCCTGTATTTTTTTGTGGCGGTGGGTATTCCTTTTATCAATGCCACTCACAGTTTTGAGTACTGGATATTGTGTGCTGTTCCTCTGTCTGCCTTTGTTGGCTGTGCTTTTTTATATCCGCAAAAAAAATGGTTTCCACAAGTTCTTCACTGGCTGATGGTGGCATTTGTAATTGCCTTCAGCTACTTCGTAAAATAATGAACGGGTAGTTGTATTTTTGCGCTGTAATTTTTTTGTTACCGGCAGTTGTATTTCAATTGTGCATCGTTGTGTCACTCACTTGTACGGCATTGCAATATTGAACTTTTATCTACATTATTTATTAATAAAACAGTTCTATAATGAAATTTGGCGTAGTAATTTTTCCTGGCAGCAACTGCGACAGGGATATGATAGAAGCCCTGCAAAAAGACATGAACCAGGAAGTAATTGAGCTGTGGCACAAAGACGAAGACATCAGCATGTTTACCACAGACGACTGTATTGTGTTGCCCGGCGGCTTTAGCTTTGGAGATTATTTGCGTTGCGGTGCCATTGCCAAATTTAGCCCGATGATGCAGCAGGTGATAGCCTTCGCCAACAAAGGTGGCAAGGTGTTGGGTGTTTGCAACGGCTTCCAGATTTTATGCGAAAGTGGTTTGTTGCCCGGCGTATTATTGCGAAATGAAAAACAGCAGTTTGTTTGTAAAAATGTTTTTATAAAAGAAGCGGCTACTGAGGGCAGCCATCCCTTAAAAATACCCGTGGCACATGGCGAGGGAAGGTACTTTGCAGATGATGCCACATTAGAACAGCTGGAAATGCACCGCCAGATTGTCTACCGCTATTGCGATGATAAAGGCAGCATCACTTCTGCCAGCAATCCCAATGGTGCCATTCATAATATCGCCGGCATCTGCAATAAAGAAAGAAATGTATTTGGTATGATGCCGCATCCCGAAAGAGCCTGCAGCAAAGAGTTGAGCAATGAAGATGGAAGAAAAGTTTTCACTCATTTATTTCAGCTTAACTAATTTTTAAAATATACATTGTAATAACGTTAACATTGCGGCGTTTCATCCGTTGTAACTTTGTCTAAAATAATTTGAATATTATGAAAGGAATTTTTTACACACTTGTAGCACTGGTAATAGGAACCGCAGCGAATGCACAGATACCGGTGACCCCGGTTCAATGGGAATACACTTCAAAAAAGATTGCAGACAAAACTTATGAAGTGCATTTAACCGCTACCATGCTGCCCAACTGGCATCTTTATTCACAAACACAACCGGCAGACGCCATCAACCAGCCAACAGAAATTAGTTTTACAAAAAACCCATTGATAAGTTTTAATGGTAAAATAAAAGAAGTGGGCAAAATGCAGTTGTTTAAAGATACCCGGCTGAAAATATCGGCCAATCAATACGCAAATAAAGTAGATTTTGTTCAGGTAGTAAAATTAAAAGCAAACGTAAAAACAAATCTTGTGGGCAGTGTGGAGTTTCAAACCTGTGATGACAAAAAATGTCTTCCTCCAAAGAAAATAGATTTTACAGTAGCATTAAAATAATTAGACAGTTAATACAAAAGGTTCTTATAAGGAGCCTTTTTTATTTATTCCTGGCAAACCTTTCTGAATGAATAATCATCTTCTGATTTATCAGGGCTATCTTGACTGTTTACAACCAATAGTTATTTAAATAAAACAGGCATCGCAAAATGAAATTCAGCATTCTACTTTTTTCTTTATTATTTACACAGCTTATCTCCTTTGCACAAGACTCCGCCACCACTGCTACTTTTAAGTGGAATGTAAAAGCAAATAAAATTGCAGACAAAAAATACGAACTGCTTTTCACATCAACATCAGCAGCAGGTACACAACTTTATGCGCCAGCACAGGATCTGGATGGAACGGCTTCAACAGAATTGACTTTTAATGACAGCAGCATTATTGTAGAGAGTTTTACTGCAACCGGCAATACAAAAAAAATTGTGTCTGCGATTTTTAGCAATAAGCAACTACTGGTATCTGAAGGCAATGCCGAATGGAAAGCAGTAATACAATTTAAAAATGAAGTGCCGGCAAAACTGTTGGGTAAGCTGGCTGTTTTTTTTAATAAAGGAGAAGCGTTTTTACCAGACCTGCCTTTTTCTTTCAGCACTGCTTTGGAAGGAGGTGTGGCATCGGGATTAAAAATAAAATCAGCTGCCATCGATATAAAAAACCCGGTAAATAATTGTGGCGATGAAGGCACACATAATAAAAGCCTGGCTGCAATTTTTCTGTTAGGTTTCCTGGGTGGATTGATTGCTTTAATTACTCCTTGTGTGTTTCCAATGATTCCTGTTACCGTAACTTTTTTTACCAAAAGATCACAGACAAGAAAAAAAGGAATTGCAAATGCGGTTTTTTACGGTTTGTTTATTTTCCTCATTTATGTTGCCATCACCATTCCATTTCACATTGCAAGCAAAACCATCAGCCCGGAAATATTTAATAATATTTCTACAAACGTTTGGCTCAACCTTATCTTTTTTGCCGTGTTTGTTTTCTTCGCTCTTTCCTTTTTCGGGCTCTTTGAAATTGTGTTGCCTTCTTCCTTTGCCAACAAAGCAGATTCAAAATCAGGACTTGGAAATTTAGCAGGTATATTTTTTATGGCAGGTACTTTAGCCATTGTATCTTTTTCCTGCACCGGCCCTATACTCGGCACTTTATTGGCCAACGTAGCAAATGAAGGTCCCTGGCCACTTACAGCAGGAGCAGCCGGTTTTGGTATTGCACTCGGTTTACCTTTTGCTTTGTTTGCTATGTTCCCCCAATGGCTGCACTCATTGCCAAAATCTGGCGGCTGGATGACAGATGTAAAAGTGGTGCTAGGTTTTATAGAACTGGCGCTGGCAGTAAAATTTTTCGCCAATGCTGATAACGTAGAGCAATGGGGTATTTTAAAGAGAGAAATTTTTGTTGGCTGCTGGATTGTTATTGGAGTATTGATCGTATTGTATTTATTGGGCTGGCTGCGGATGAGCCATAGCAGCCCGGTAAAGAAATTTTCTGCGATAAGAATTGCTTTTATTATTTTCTTTGGTACCACAACAGTGTATTTACTTCCCGGTGTTACCAATACCCGTTGGGCAAACCTAGGTTTACTAAGTGGTTTCCCTCCACCATTATCGTACAGTATCTATAAGCATCATGTGTTAATTACAGAAGGTATTAAGCCGGTGCACAATGATTATGAAAAAGCATTGCAGCAGGCAAGGGCAGAACACAAACCACTACTCATTGATTTTACCGGCTGGGCCTGTGTCAACTGTCGCCGCATGGAAGAAAAAGTGTGGACCAACAAAGAAGTGGACAGTTTGATGCGGAACAAATTTATAGTTGTGTCTTTGTATGTGGATGAAAAAACAAAATTACCTGCAACCGAACAAACCGTTTATAAAACTAGCAGTGGTAATGATAAACCTATTTTGTCTGTAGGAGATAAGTGGGCCACATTCCAATCAGAAAATTTTAATGCCGCCTCTCAACCGCAATACGCCATCATCAACGCAGATGAAATTGCGTTAACCAAAACAAAATTCTATACACCAGAACCGGCAGAGTTTGCTGATTGGTTGAAGTGTGGGTTGGATGCTTTAGAAAAAATAAAAAAATAAAAGTTTAAAAGTTTACACCTTTTTTTAAAGCTGTAAACTTTAAGTGAAAACTCCTGCCTTGCCTTACCCCCCTTTAGGGGATGGGGGCAAAAATAAAACCCCCCATTGATGGAGGGTTTAGTGTTATGAGGGGTTACAGTGTGTATTCAATATAATCTTACAATGCAATTTGTTTTTCCACCATCATTTTACGCATGTTGATCAGGCCATAACGCATTCTTCCTAAAGCGGTGTTGATGCTGCATTTGGTGAGTTCAGCAATTTCTTTAAAGCTAAGGTCGGCATAGTGGCGCATGATGATCACTTCACGCTGGTCTTCAGGAAGCATATCAATCATTTTGCGTACCCGGTCGTGGCTTTGGCTCTGCATCATTTTTTGTTCAGGGCTTGGTTCGTTAAAATTCAGCACTTCAAAAATGTCACGGTCATCGCTTGTTTTAATGCTTGGACTGCGTTTTACTTTCCTGAAATGATCCACACACATATTGTGTGCAATGCGGAGTGCCCATGGTAAAAATTTTCCTTCTTCCGTATAGCGTCCGCCTTTCAGCGTATCTATAATACGGATGAAAACATCCTGGAACAAATCTTCTGCCAGGTACTTGTCTTTTACCAATAAGTAAATAGACGTGTAAATTTTGTCTTTGTAACGGGTAACTAAAGTTGAAAGGGCTTCGGTGTTACCATCTACATACAGGTGTACTAACTGTTGATCAGTTGAGCTTGTTAGGCATTTCATGTTTCTTACGGTTTTAGGTTTGTTATAGATTTGGATAATCAAACCAATAAGCGATGGGAAGTTAGAAGCGTAGACATCCTGTTAGAGAGGCATTCGGCTTTTCACGTGTATCAGATATTGGTTTGATAAAAGTATAATGTTTTTTGAAAGCACCAAATTTATTTTAACATTTTTTTGCCCGTTTTACTAAAATCGAGTACTAGTGCTCAGAAGCTTGCGGCAACTACTTATCCGGGTATCGTAATACTACGAAGTGGTTTTTCTTTTTTCACTGTTTTCAAACCATGAAGCGGTATTTTTGTAATAATTATTATGGTGTCAACAACAATAAAAAATAAAAAAAATATTGTTCCATCCATCACTCCGGATGGAATATTTATTAAAGGGGCAAGGGTACACAATTTAAAAGATGTAACGGTTACCATACCACGAAATAAACTGGTGGTTGTAACAGGCGTGTCCGGTTCCGGTAAATCATCCTTAACAATAGATACCTTATTTGCAGAAGGCCAGCGCCGCTATGCAGAAAGCCTCAGTGCCTATGCCCGGCAGTTTATGCAGCGGATGAACAAGCCCGATGTTGATTACATCAAAGGTCTTTGCCCGGCAATTGCAATAGAACAAAAAGTAACTACCCGTACACCCCGAAGTACGGTAGGCAGTATGACGGAGATATACGATTACCTGCGGCTGTTGTTTGCAAGAGCCGGTAAAACCATTTCGCCGGTTAGCGGCAGTGAAGTAAAGAAAGACGATGTGGCGGATGTGGTAAAAGCCATCACAGCATTGAAAGCAGGAGACAAGGTTTTAATTGTGGTGCCTTTTAAACAACATGCCAACCGGGATGCAAAAGAAGAATTAAATATTTTGTTGCAAAAAGGATTTTCAAGAGTGGCCACTCCAAATTCCACAGCCGGCGGGGCTTTGGAGCCACAGCGGATTGAAGATTTATTAGAATCTGGTAACTTAAAAAAATTAGGTAAAACTTACTTATTGATAGACAGGCTGGTGATAAAAGAATTTGATGAGGATGATATTCATCGTATTTCGGATTCGGTGAATACCGCTTTTTATGAAGGAGAAGGTGAAATGATGATGGAGATAAACGGTAAAAAAATTCTTCACTTTAGTAATAAGTTTGAACTGGACGGAATACAGTTTGAAGAACCGGTCCCTAATTTATTTTCTTTCAACAACCCGTTTGGCGCCTGCCCCAGCTGTGAAGGTTTTTCACAAGTGCTGGGTATTGATAACGACCTGGTGATACCCGATAAGAATTTGAGTGTGTATGAAGGAGCAGTAGCGCCCTGGAAAGGAGAAAAAATGGGTTTGTGGAGAGAATCATTTGTAAGGGCTGCTAAAAATTTCAACTTCCCGGTACACAAGCCGGTGATTGATTTAACAGCAGATGAATTAAATGCTTTGTGGGAGGGTAACAGTCATGCAAATGGTATTAATGATTTTTTTAAAGAAGTAGAACAGAATTTATACAAAGTGCAATACCGTGTTTTGCTGAGCCGCTATCGTGGCAGAACATTGTGTCCTGATTGTAAAGGCTACCGCCTGCGTAAAGAAGCATTGTATGTAAAAGTGGGTGGCAAACATATTGGTGAATTGTGTGCCATGCCGGTTAAATATTTGCAGGTATGGTTTAATGAATTAAAATTGAGTGAGTATGATAGACAGGTGGCAAAAAGAATACTGATAGAAATTGATCACCGCATAAAAACACTGATGGATGTGGGGCTTGGATACCTTACTTTAAATCGCTTGGCGAATTCATTAAGTGGCGGCGAAAGCCAGCGGATACAACTTACCCGTAGCCTGGGCAGCAATCTTACCAACTCATTATACATCCTGGATGAACCTTCCATTGGCCTGCACAGCAGGGATACCAAAAGATTGATTGCGGTATTAAAAGAACTGAGGGATTTGGGCAATACAGTAGTGGTGGTGGAGCATGATGAAATGATGATGAGAGAAGCAGACCATATTATTGACATGGGGCCATTGGCAAGTCACCTGGGTGGTGAAGTAGTGGCAGCAGGAAATTATGATGAACTGATAGCCGATGAAAAAAGCCTGACCGGAAAATATTTATCCGGCAAAATGAAAATAGAGCCGCCTGCTAATTTGCGTAAATGGAAAAGAAGTATAACAGTGCAGGGAGCAAGGCAAAATAATTTACAAAATATCACCGTGGAATTTCCATTGAATATTTTGTGTGTGGTAAGTGGAGTAAGCGGCAGCGGAAAAACAACTTTGGTAAAACAAATTTTATACCCGGCATTGCAAAAATTAAAAGGTGAAGGCGTTGAAAAAGCAGGGCTTCATAAAGCAATCACTGGTGATGTGGAAGCCATTTCACAAATTGAAATGGTGGATCAAAACCCGATTGGTAAATCATCCCGGAGCAACCCGGTTACTTACATCAAAGCGTATGATGAGATAAGGGAATTATTCAGCAAACAACCTTTGAGTAAGATCAGGGGATTTTTGCCAAAACATTTTTCTTTTAATGTAGATGGTGGCAGATGTGATGCCTGCAGTGGCGAAGGAGAGCAAATTGTAGAGATGCAGTTTTTAGCAGATGTGCATTTAACCTGTGATGTATGTGGTGGAAAAAGATTCAAAGAAGAAGTGCTGGATGTTACTTACAAAAACAAAAATATTTATGATGTGCTGGAGATGAGTGTAGATGAAGCCATCGATTTTTTTGTCGAGGAGCCCGATGTGGCTAAGAAAATACAACCATTAAGCAATGTTGGTTTGGGCTATGTAAAACTTGGCCAGAGCAGTAATACATTATCAGGCGGTGAAGCACAAAGGGTAAAGCTGGCTTCCTTCTTAGGCAAAGGAAAAAGCAATGGCAGTATTCTTTTTATTTTTGACGAACCCACCACCGGGCTTCATTTTCATGACATAAAAAAATTACTCACTTCTTTTAATGCACTGATAGAACAGGGGCATACCATCTTGGTAATTGAACACAATACGGATGTAATTAAAAGTGCCGACTGGGTAATTGACCTTGGCCCCGAAGCTGGTGATGCCGGCGGTAATTTAGTCTTTGCCGGTAAGCCGGAAGAGTTGAAAAAATGTAAAGAGAGTTATACCGGTAAGTTTTTATAACATGCTGCACCGATGATTATTCAACCTAATCACATTGCCAATATAAGTTGCATAAAAAAGTACCTGAGTGGTATGCAGCACAAGTGTGCGACGCAACGATGATTCCACAAAGAACAAAATGCCCGTAACATAAAAATTAAAAAGCCGCTTTGCAGCGGCTATTTGTTTTTCATTCAGGGGCGAAACTATTTTTTAATAAAGGCAGCGGTTTCTGCTTTGCCTTCACTCACAATTTTTATGATGTACATTCCACTGCTGATCCTTTCTTCAGGGATATTTATTTTATTATTGCCCGGTACAATATTGTATACAGAAGTGCTGATTATTTTACCGGTGATATCAGTAATATTTAATGAAATAATTTTTGATGTGGTGGATTGATATACCAATGTAGCAGCACCTTCTGCAGGGTTTGGATAAATAAACCAACTGGATGGGGTGCCTTTGCTGTAATTAATTTTTACAATGGCAGAACGGTCAACTGTACCATCGAGGTTAATTACTTTCAAGCGGTAAAAATTATAGCCGGTGGCAAGCGTTTCATCATCAGCAGTGTACACGGAGCCTGAAATATTTTTTGGTGAAATGTGTTTCAACGAAAAAAAATCTTTTCCATTCAATGATTTCTCCAAAACAAAATCACGGATGTTTTCTTCAAAGCTGCTTCTCCATTTTAATACCGCTTTTTTATCTTTCAGTACCCCCGTAAAATAATCAAACCGGATGGCAAGAACGGTTGTGGGTGCAGGTACACAACCCTGATTATTGATCCAGGTAGTACCGGTGCCGGAAGTATTGGGAACAATAATGCCAGCATTGCCGGCAGCACCTACAGCACCAGGGTCATAATCCTGCAAAGAAGAAGTATAACTGGATGCAACTAATGTGTCGCCTGTTCCATTGTAGGTATGCAGGGCACTAACCCTTCTGCTGCTGTTACTAAAATAACCGCCGGTAACATTACTGCAAGTTGATCCCGAGCTGCTGGCATTGCCAAACACTACATAATAATTTGCAAGTGGCGAACCGCTGTTACAGTGATTGCTGAAATTGAGATTGGCAGCCGCATTATCAAAACCACAAAGCTGTGTAGCATTGCGGTATCCTGCACCCAAAAAGAAAATAACATTACTGTTGGCAGGAATAATATCAGTGGTAGCTACTGGTAAAAAAACATTGCAGCCTGCAATGGTATTTAGTTGATTGATGAGGTCGGTAATATCTGTATTGTCTGCCGGTATTGAAGGATAGCGGAAGCCGTAGCAGCTTACACCATTATCACAAGACTCACCGGGGAAATTAGAAAAAACAGGATAAGGTGTTGATACAGCATTGTTGCCCCGCCACCAGTAATTATAATTTACAACCGCAGTACCACCAACTCCATTTGAATTGGAAGAAGGGTTGTAAGATCCAAAAACCACATCCGCAATATTCACTGCAGCAGGGCCTGTTTTAGCTACAATAAATTCATTGTGTTCATCACCACCGCAGGGATTAATGAATTGTGTAGTCAGCACTAACTGTGCATGTGTACTCTGCAGTAAAGCAACAATGCTAACAAGTAAGAAGTAAATTTTTTTCATGTGTTCAGTATTTTAAAATAAACAATTACCCTTTCAGGTATTTATTTGCCTGCAGGTGCAAACAGAATGACAAGATGTATTGGAGTTTTTTTTGGAGGGTGCTAAATCAATTGCAATATTATTTAAAATATGGCTCACTGCAACAGGAAAATATTCACAATGGGAATATGTGGCCAATGTAATAACATTATCTTAACCGGTTGCTGTCTTTTACCATTTTTTCATCTTTGTTGATGGCTCTGGCGGCAAGCATAAAAAATAAAATAATGCACATGTGCAAAATAGAAGTGAGTGCATAAGTGCCTTGTGTAAAGCTGGCTACCTGGCGATAGTATAAAAATATCAGCAATGCTTCCAGTACAATACCAGCTACAGCAAGCCGCAGTTGTGTGATCCTGTTTTTATACAACCCAATTGACAGCAGTGCAACTATTGCCACGGTGATGGTTACCAGCATTATCAAAATGCCGCCGGTAATACCACTTAATTCATAATACGGAATGGCGGGATCTTGTGGACCAACATAATAAGGAAGTTTTAAAGTAAGCAGTGCTGCCACTCCTGCCAGTAAAAACCAGATTGTTTGAATGCGTTGTATCATTATTATAAAATTTTAACTCTCTAATTTAAAAGCCTGTTAGCAATGCCTAACTTACAACTTCCTCATCCTAACTCCGGGTACAAACTAAACTGCCCCATAAATTCATTCACCTGCTTACGAACCGTGCTGATTACATTTTCATCATCCGCATTCATCAATACATTGTCCACCATGTTCACAATAAACTGCATGTCTGTTTCTTTTAATCCTCTTGTAGTGATGGCAGGTGTACCAATACGGATACCTGAAGTAACGAATGCACTTTTATCATCAAACGGCACCATATTTTTATTCAGAGTGATATCTGCTTTCACCAATGCCTGCTCTGCTTTTTTACCACTGATATTTTTATTCCTTAAATCAATTAACATCAAATGATTATCGGTACCACTGCTGATAAGCTGGTAACCTTTATCAACAAACGCTTTCGCCATGGCCTGTGCATTGCTGATGACCTGTGAAGTGTAGGTACTAAATTCATCTGTCAATATTTCTCCAAAGGCTACGGCTTTGGCAGCAATAATATGTTCCAGCGGCCCACCCTGTATGCCCGGAAATACCGCCATGTCCATCAAATTACTCATTGGCCTGATATTGCCTTTTACATCTTTCAATCCAAATGGGTTGTCAAAATCTTTTTTCATTAAGATGATGCCGCCCCTTGGCCCACGCAATGTTTTATGTGTGGTAGAAGTTACAAAATGACAATGTTCAAAAGGGGAATTCAGCAAACCTTTTGCAATCAGTCCTGCCGGATGAGCCATATCACATTGTACAAAAGCACCCACTTCATCCGCTACTTTTCTTATCCTTGCATAATTCCAGTCACGGCTGTAGGCACTGGCACCGCAGAAAATAAGCTTGGGTTTAAATTCCCTTGCTTTTTGTTCCAGTATTTCGTAATCTACCAGCCCCGTCTCTTTTACCACACCATAAAAATGGGCTTCGTAGAGTTTGCCGGAATAGTTTACCGGGCTGCCATGTGTCAAATGTCCACCCATGCTCAGGTCAAGCCCTAAAATTTTATCTCCCGCTTGCAGCACCGCCAAAGCCACGGCAGCATTGGCCTGGGCACCACTATGCGGCTGCACATTGGCGTAGTCGCAATTAAAAATTTGTTTTATCCTGTCAATGGCCAGTTGCTCCGTTTGATCCACCAGTTCACAGCCGGCATAGTAGCGCCTGCCGGGGTAGCCTTCTGCATATTTGTTAGTCATCACACAGCCGCTGGCTTCCATTACCTGCAGACTCGTAAAATTTTCTGAAGCAATCAGTTCCAGCCCATGGCGCTGGCGCTCCAGTTCTTTATGTATAATATTAAAAACGGCGGTATCTCTTTGCATGAATTTTGATTTGAGGCTGCAAATATACAAAGCACTGATTACTTAAAATGAAGATGTGGAGAAGGGGTTGAAATTATTGAAAGTTGAGGTGTTATTTTCATCTGTTAGCTGATTAAGAAAAGTTAAAGGTTTCTGGCAGGGATTTATTTTATCCAATAGTTTTAGTCTGGAAAAATTAAAACACCTTTCTTTTACTTATCCTGAAAAATGATTTCTATCATACCAGCTCCTAATATTTATCCTTTTTCCGGATGTGCAGAAATCCTTTCTTCGCCAATTACTTTATTTACTAATGAGCATACCCTCTACCCATAGTTTCCATATCCCTGTAATGGGTTTGGCATTTACCGTTGACACACCTTTAAAGGTGGCTAGGTTCGGCATTTCATCTGTTGTATCTATTGTGGTAGATAACCTGCTGGAAGATATGCGGAAGTTTTATTGCCTCCAGGAAAACGAAAACTATATTTCCATCGATGAAGGCGAAGATGATTTTCGTGCCAGGCGTATCACCGCCTATCTCGATCTTTTAAACAGGATAGTAATAAAACAACTGTACGAATTAAAAGCACAACCATTTGAAGAAGGCACAGACATTGTAAAATATTTTGAGCTGTTGCCCCCGGCTTCGCCATTAAGAAATATCTACCACCGGATGACGGGATTGCAGGAAGGGGAAGAACAAAAATCAGTGGAGCAAATACTTCGCAATAAAATCACTGCCGGCTCCATTGATGTAAATATCATGACCAAGTGCGATAAGGTGAACTATACAAAAACGGGGGAACCACTGCCTGCAGAATATAACGATGCGATGGCAGCACTAAGGGGATTTGCAAACAGCCAGCTCCATTCATCTGTAATATTTTCAGCAGGGTTGAATCCACGGCTGTATTCTTATTGTGAAACATTCCATCATTTTTTCCCGGATGAAAAAGGAAATGTAAAAAAGAAGATTATTCTTAAAGTAAGTGATTACCGTTCGGCTTTGATACAGGGAAAATTCTTTGCACAAAAAGGTTTGTGGGTTTCAGAATTCAGGGTGGAGTCTGGTTTAAATTGTGGTGGCCATGCGTTTGCAACAGATGGTTATTTACTGGCTCCTATCCTGGAAGAATTTAAACAGAAAAGAGAAGAAATGGCTGCTGAGTTATTTGCAGTTTGCAATGCGGCGCTGTTAAAAAAAGAGGCCGGTATTTATTTGCAGCAACCCGAAATAAAAATTTCTGTGCAGGGAGGTATTGGAACCGCCAATGAAAATAATTTTCTGCTGGATTATTATAATGTCAACAGCACCGGATGGGGCAGTCCTTTCCTGCTGGTGCCGGAAGCCACTAACGTGGATGATGACACACTAAAGCAATTGGCTTCTGCAAAAAAAGAAGATTATTACCTCAGCAATGCTTCACCACTTGGAGTGCCTTTTAATAATTTACGCAACAGTTCTGCCGATGAAGACAGAATATTAAAAATTAAAAATGACAGGCCCGGAAGTGCCTGCCACAATAAGTATTTAACTTTCAATACGGAATTTACTGACAAGCCCATCTGTACTGCTTCCCGCCATTACCAGCATTTAAAAATAGCACAACTCTCTGAGCAGCCTTTTTCACCAGGAATGCTTGCAGCCGAGATTGAAAAAGTAACTGAAAAAGAATGTATCTGTACCGGTTTGTGTACTGCTGCATTTCTTAAAAATGCTTTGCCGGCTCCGCATAAAGAAACAGCCGTGAGCATTTGCCCGGGGCCAAATCTTGCTTATTTTTCCGGTACGTTTTCTTTGAAAGAAATGATTGATCACATCTACGGAAGAAAAAATATTCTCAACAGCCTGCACCGGTCTAATATGTTTATTAATGAACTGAACCTGTATGTGGATTACCTGAAAAAGGAGATCAGCAACAGCATTCATATTAATACAATCAAGCAAAGCAAGTACGTCAAAAAATTTAAAGACAATCTTCTTTCCGGAATTGAATATTACAAAACACTGGCTGATGAAATGATACGGGAGACGGAGCAATACCGTAAAAAATTTAATGAAGAATTGAGTAACATTGAAGTGTATTTAAGTAACCTTCACTTGCCGGACTATTCTGAAAACAACTCCAATAGCCGCCGCATATCTACTGTTGCTGAATCTTAAAAAAAACTATAAATCCTGCATGGTTTTTCTCCTGATATTTCTGAGTTTTTTAAAATGTGAAGGGGGTAAACCGGTTACTTTTTTAAACTGGTGGGAAATGTGGGCAACACTGCTGTAGTTTAGCCTGTCTGCAATTTGGGTTAGTGTAAGATCTTCCAGCACCAGCATTTCTTTTATCTTTTCAATCTTTAAAGCAATGCTGTATTGTTCAATGGTACTGGCTTGCATTGCAGAAAAATAACTGGATAAATAAGCATAGTCTGCATGCAATTTTTTACTGAGGTAATCAGACAAATTGATTTTGATTTTGTCGTTGTTATCAATGTATTCCGCAATTAATGTTTTTATCTGGTCGGCCAGCACATTTTCTTTTGTTTTCACCAATTCAAGACCGGCTTTTTTGATAGCGGTACCAAATTGCTGCTGTTTTTTTTCAGATAAATTTCCTTTTACATCTGCTTCCCCCAATTCCACTTTTAAAGTATGAATACCTATTTTTTTCAGCTCTTCTTTTACCAGTACTTTGCAGCTTTCGCAGGCCATATTGCGTATATAGAGTTTCATACAGCTTGTTATTATTTTATTAGTGTTGAATGCCCGGTATTTATAAACCAGTTTGTCTTATCCGGAAGAAAAGATACTACTTTTTTAAGGGTATAATGGAAAGAGAGAAAGGGGTGTCCATATTTTCTCGACTTATTTCCAATGTATTGGTATCAGAACAGTTGAAGTAAAAATCGTTTGTACTGTACATATCAGGTTGATCATTTCCTTCTTTGAAAAATTCATAAATATAAATAGCCATTACAAAGGGAAGCATAATAACCTGTACCTGTGAGTCGATTGCACAACTTTTATTTTCTTTAGTAAAAACTATTGTAGCATCAAAAATAATCAGTCCCTTCATCCTGTTCAGGTTATTACGGGAGATAAATTTTTGAATCTCTTGTGTATTAAATTTAGTCATAGATTAAGGAACGCAAATTAATTTCTGTTAAACAAAATGTTGTTATACAATTTCTTTATTTTGTTACATAATTTTTTTGTTGATTATATCGTAAAGCTTTCCTTTATCATTCAATTACTTGTACAAAACAGTAATACAAAGGATGCATTTAATAATTTTTCTTCAATAATAAAACAGTTTTTATAGTCTATTGAAAAAATGTAAATGATTATTGCTGCTGATATCTTATTTATAAGTGAGCACAATCTTTTAATTTTGGATCGTGTTATTAAAAAACTTTTCTTCCTTCTTAAAATTGAAACCTGCCCTGGCAGTGGGCTTCCTGTTTGCATCGTCCAGTTTGCTGTTTGGAACCTGGGTAGCTTCCATTCCGGGAATAAAATACCGGCTGGGTTTTACAGATGGCAGTTTGGGTTTATCGCTGCTGCTGTCGCCATTGGGCGCAATCACGGGTGTATTTCTTTCAACAAAAATTTTTAGTAAAATACCTGTGGGCAAGTGGTTGCTCACAGGCTATTGCCTGTTAAGCATCATCATGGTGCTGCAGATTAATTCGGTGAACCGGATTATGTTCTGGATATGTTTATACTGTTTTGGATTAACAAGTTTTTTGAATGGCGTATCTGCCAACGCTACTGTCAACATCATGGAGCAGCAATATAACCGCCTGCTCATGAGTACCTGTCATGCGTTGTATAGTTTAGGCGGTGCAGTTAGTGCCGGCTTGGCTGCGTTGATGTTTGCAGTGCATGTTCCATCCGGCTGGCAAATTGTGCTGGTGGCTTTAGTCATCACTTTTATTAATATCAATAACCGCAATTATTTGCTTGCCTATAAAGATATTATTCATTCGGGTTCAGGAATAAAACTTCCTTCATTAAGTGTGCTGGGCATTTCTTTTATCTGTATGGTGGTGTTTATGGCAGAAGGTTGTGTAGCCGACTGGAGTGCTATTTATTTTAAAGAAGTAATGAATGCCCCCAAAGCATTGGTGAGCCTGGGTTATGCAGGTTTCTCCATTGCCATGACGATCGGTCGGCTGAATGGTGATTACCTTATCTCCATCACCGGAAATAAAAAAGCAGTGATTACTGGTTGCCTGATGGCTGCTGCAGGTTTTTTGATTGTCGTGCTATCGCCATTTATTGGGGTGGCTATTGCCGGATATATTGTTATTGGGTTTGGTTGTTCCTGTATTGTGCCGGTTTTGTTCCGGGCTTCGGCTAATATACCCGGGCTGAGTAAGGTGGAAGGTTTTGCGATGGTAACTACTGGTGGACTGATTGGATTTCTTACAGGCCCTTCTGTTATTGGTTTTATTTCTGAAAAAGCCAGTCTCTCCAAAGGGCAGTCGCTGTTGATTGTAATGACAGTGCTGGCTGCTGTTGTGGCCTGGCGCAACCAGTTTTTAGTGAATCAGCAAATGGCAAAAGCAAGTGAGGATTTTGATGAGCAGTTATATTAAATGAAAATAAAAATTATTGTATTTTATTTCTCTTTTTTAATCATGTACCAATTACACAAAAATCACTACATTCACAGTCCGTTAAAAATTAACCAGCATTGTATTTAAACCAAATATCCGCTTACCTGTGGATAACAAGTAAAATATGAAGGCAATTATTCCAGTAGCAGGCGCAGGTACCAAGTTGCGTCCTCATACCTATACACAGCCCAAGGCTTTGATCCCTTTAGCAGGAAAAACTGTTTTAAGTATCATCATCGATCAGCTCCATGAAGCAGGGCTTACCGATTTTATTTTTATTGTAGGTTATCTTGGCGATAAGATACAGGATTATGTAAAGGCAAAATATCCACAGCTCAATTGTCATTTTGTTTACCAAAACGAACGCAACGGCACCGGCTACGCCATTGAGCTTACCAGGGAAATTGTAGGCAGTGATGAAGAAGTATTTATTGTACTGGGCGACACCATTGCTGAATACAATGTAAAAGAAATACTCGACTCCCCTTACTCCATGCTGGGCCTGAAGAAAGTGGATGATCCACGCAATTTTGGTGTGGCAGAAATTGATGAAGAAGGTACCATTACACGGGTAGTGGAGAAGCCCGCCATTCCAAAAAGCAATATGGCACTGGTGGGTATTTATAAAATAAAAGAAACCAGTTTTTTATTTTCCTGCATCAAAAATATTATTGAAAGAGGGGAAAGAACCAACCAGGAGTTTACCCTTACCGATGCACTGGAATGCATGATACAGAAAGGAACTCATTTCAAATTTTTTAAAGTACAAAACTGGTTCGACTGTGGCAAAAAAGAAACCCTGCTGGAGTCCAACGCCACTATGCTTAAAAAATTTGGCGGCACAGTATCTGGCATTGAAAATTTTGAAAACACCATCATCATTCCTCCGGTGAGTATTGGTGAGGGCTGCGAAATTAAAAATTCTGTAATCGGTCCAAATGTTTCTATCGGAGAACACACAGTGTTGAATTATACCATCGTAAAAGAATCCATCATTGGCTCTTACTCTAAACTGTATGATGTGGTGCTCGACGATTCCCTCATCGGCAGCGATACAGGCATCAAAGGCGAAACCCGTTCGCTTAATATTGGTGATGATACGGATATTGATTTGGGGTAATACATTGCTGCATTGTTAAATTTTTTTAGTGCTGTTTTTGATGCAATCATTTTTCTTTTCCTCTATCTTTATTGCATAAATTGTTTACGTTGATTTATGATGCATGAATTAATCCAGCAATATAACCATTGAACAATTTGCCATTGAAAAATAGAATCACCAACCTCTTCAACATAGAATATCCCATCATCCAGGCAGGGATGATATGGGCCAGTGGTTGGCGGCTCGCCAGTGCCGTTAGTAATGCCGGCGGACTGGGTATCATCGGCAGCGGCAGCATGTATCCTGGTGTATTGAAAGAACATATCCAAAAATATAAAGTAGCTACCAATAGGCCGTTTGCAGTAAATGTGCCTTTACTTTATCCTGATATTGATAAACATATCCAAACCATTATCGAAGAAAAAGTGCCGATTGTTTTTACTTCTGCAGGCAATCCCAAAACATGGACTCCTTTATTAAAGCAACATGGTATTACGGTAGTGCATGTAATCAGCAGCAGCAAGTTTGCATTGAAGGCACAGGAAGCTGGCTGTGATGCAGTGGTGGCAGAAGGCTTTGAAGCAGGTGGCCATAATGGAAGAGAGGAGACAACTACTTTGGTTTTGATACCGGCTGTTTGCAGTGCAGTCAGCATTCCTGTTATTGCAGCAGGAGGTATTGCTACCGGCAGGCAGATGCTGGCAGCAATGGTTTTGGGTGCAGAAGCTGTGCAGATAGGCAGTCGGTTTGTTGCCAGCCCGGAAGCATCTTCTCATATAAATTTTAAAGAAAAAATTATCAGTGCCAATGAAGGCGATACCCAACTCTCATTAAAAAAACTTACGCCGGTAAGGTTAATTAAAAATGATTTTTTTCAGCAGGTGCAACAGGCGGAACTAAATGGAGCTTCTGTAGAAGCATTGCAAAATCTATTGGGCAGGGGCAGGGCAAAGAAAGGAATGTTTGAAGGTGATATAGAAAATGGCGAGCTGGAAATAGGCCAGGTAAGTGCCCTCATCAAACAAATAATCCCTGCGGCTGATATTGTAAAAGAAATATGGACTGAATTCCAAAATGCCCTGAAACAACCGCTGCTGTAGCATTTTGGATCATTAGCTTACTGCAAAATTTCAGTACTTCAATAATTAAATTCCAAAAACAGGAAAATTCCTGAAATAAATCTCCACTATTTACGTTTAATACCAAATCACCCTGGTTTTATTACCCGGAACGGAGAACAACTGCTTATTTGGTTGCCATCATTTCCTCTTTTAACCGCACCCTCTGACTGAAAACTAACCAAGGCAATAAACATCTTTTTTACCAATTGAACGTATGCGAAAGATCCAATATTTTCTATCCAAAAAATTTGCAGTATTACTGTGTCTGCTGGCAGTTTTTGTTATTAGTGCAGCTGCACAAAATCCTACACAGCAGCAGATCAATCAACTGGTACCGGGCGGCATCAATCCTACACAAATGACCAAGTCTGGCTTTGAAAGTTTTTTTAAAGATAACAACCAGAAAAAAAATACCGGCAACGATAAGAACAAAGAAACTCCAGAAATAAAGAAACGCTTAGAAAATAAAACACTGGATAAAGACAGTACACAAAACGATAATTTCAAACGCTACAATTACCGTCCGGATGATACTTATGGTGCTACTGTTTTTCAAAATGCTGCTATGAATGATATATCTGAATTATCCACCCCGCCATCAGATTACCCGATTGGTGTAGGCGATCATATCATCGTTTCCTTATGGGGCGGCGGCGAATACCAGGAAGATTATATTGTGGCAAGGGACGGTGCTATCTTTCCATCCGGCCTGGGTAAAATTACGCTTCAGGGCCTCAGTTTTGAAACAGCTCAAAAATTAATTACGGCAAGATTTAACGGAACAGTGCCACCCGGCACCAACATACAGGTTACTCTCGGTCAGCCAAGAACGATCAATATAAACGTGGTGGGAGAAGTAATGAACCCCGGCCCTAAAATGTTATCTGCTTTTTCCAATGCTTACAATGCTATTGGGCTAGCCGGTGGCGTTACAGGCTACGGAAATTTAAGGGAGATTGTTGTAAAGCGTGGTGGCAGGGTGATAGAAACACTGGATGTATATAAATACCTCAACAGCGGCGATGTGGGCAGAAGAATTTACCTGCAGAACAATGATTTTATCGTCGTCACTTTTACCGAGAAAAAAGTACTGGCTACCGGGCAGTTTAAAAGGCCCATGTTTTACCAGTTAAAAAAGAATGAAGGCATCAAAGCACTCATCAGTTATTCAGGTGGGTTTACATCCGATGCATTTTCTTCCGGTGTAAAAGTAATTAGAAGTGAAAATGAAAAACAAACTATCCATGATGTGAATGCGACGGCTATCATTAAACTGCCCAACCAGGATTTTGAATTAGAAGATGGGGATATTGTAAAAGTGGACATGATTAAAACAGGCATTGTAAACAAAGTGGAATTAAGCGGAGCAGTTGCCTATCCCGGCCTATATGAAATAAGAGCCAACGACCGCCTTTTTGATATCATCAACAGGGCTGGAGGAATTACCAGTAATACTTACCTGCCGAGGGCTTACATCTTTCGTGGTGCAGGTGATTCCACCAATATCAAATCAGATAAATTAGAGATCAACCTTACCGATTTTAATAAAGAAAATGTGAGCAGCATCAACAATGTGGTGCTGTTGCCCAACGATGTTATCCAGTTATTTTCCACCAGCGAATTTGGTGAGCAACAGTTTGTTTATATTGATGGTGAAATAAGAAAGGAAGGCAAAGTGAGAAAGTATGGCGGCATGACTTTGCAGGACCTGATTTATTTATCCGGCGGCTTAAAACCTTCTGCTGAATTTGGGCGGCTGGAAATTGCCAGCATTGTAGACATGGACTCTGCACAAAAGGGATTGAAACCAACCCGTACTGTTGTAAAGTCATACAGTATCAACTCAAGCCTGGAGCTGGATTCAGCAGCAGCTAGGATAAAATTAAAACCTTACGACCAGGTACATGTAAGAAAGAATCCATCCTTTGCCCTGCAGGAAAATATTCAAATTATCGGGCTGGTAAAATACCAGGGCTCGTATGCCCGGCTGGATAAATATGAAAGGCTTTCCAGTTACATCGAAAGGGCTGGCGGCATACTGGACAATGCCAATTTGGGTGGTGCTATTTTGTACCGTAAAAAAAGTAATTACCTGAGAGAAAGAATTTTAAATACAATTAAAAAAGATTCCTCAGGAAGAATCAGCACTGCAGACAGCATTGCACTTACTTTGGATGAACCCGTGAGCATTGACCTGTCGAAGGCAATGAAAAATAAAAACTCTGAGCATGATATCATCCTGCAGGAAAATGATATTGTTTACATTCCGGAAATCAATCCGTTTGTGACAGTGCAGGGCAGGGTACAATCGCCGCTGAAAATTGCGTACGATAAAGACCACAGCAGCCTGGGTTATTATATTGATAAGGCCGGTGGTTTCGGTATCAGGCCATGGCGCAAAAGAATATTTGTAACCTATCCTAATGGCAGGAGCAAGCGGACTAAGAATTTTTTCTTCATGCACTTTTATCCTGCAATAGAAGAAGGCTGCAGCATTACTGTTCCTGAACGTCCGGAAGGGAAAGATGTCAGCAGTTCTTTAGTGCAGGCGGTTACCACTGCGTTGCCAATTGTGATCACTTATATCCTGTTAAGAAAATAAATTTTTTATTGTGAACAGTACAGATTTAATAAGACAAATATTTTCCCGGATAAAAAAGTATAAAGTAGTGGTACTGGTTACCGGTATCCTTTTTGCAGTGCTGATGTTTTTTTATGCAAGGGATAAAAGGACTACCTACACTGCAAAAGCAACAGTATTCCCTCTTACTTCACCTACCGACAATGCTATTTCCAACAGTATGCTGAGTGGTATTTTAGGATTGGGGGATGCTCCCAAATCATTCAGTAATGAAGCTACTATCAATATCATAGAACTGGCACTGAGCCGGAGTATCAGGGAAGCAGTAGCCTTGGTAAGGTTGCCGAAGTTTGAAAATAAGACGGTTGCAGAATTATTGATAAAAGATATTAATGAACACCAGACTTTTTTGTCAAATGAAGTTACTGTTCCGGCAGACAGTTTATCTCTGGCAATAAAAGCAGGCGAAATATTAAAGCCAAATATTAATGCCAAGATGAGTAAGAACGGCGTGCTGGAATTATATTATACCGGCACCAGGGAAGATTTGATGACACCAATTTCAAATATACTGGTAGAAAAGCTGAGTAAGTTTTATATTGATCTAAAGAGACAGAAAGCATTAGACGATTATAATTTTACATTGGATAAAATTGATTCGCTGCAGCGAATGATTAACCGTGTGGATAGAGAAGCTGTCGGCCTCCAAAAACAAACTATGTTTACTCCTGTAGAACTGCTGCAGTACGCCATTCCAAAAGAAAATGTAACTTCCGAAAAAACAAGAATACTCCGCCAGCGTGACATGTACATCAACAACAGGGATGAAGCAGTTTGGCGCCTGCAAAAAGTAACACCAATTATTTCTGTATTAGATAAACCAACTGCACCTTTTGATGTTGTAACACAACCAATCATTTTGATGCTGATTGTTGGGTTTATATTAGGTTGTTTTTTAGGAACCCTGGCTCTCATCTGTGGCCTGCTATATAAATTTGCCAAAGACGAAATTTATAAAAGCATTTTTGGGAACACTAAATAAAGATTTAAAAAACTGCACGGCTATAAAAATCAAGATTTTCTGAACGCCCATTTAAACATTTCTTTCCACGAAGCTTTTTTGCCATACATTAAAATACCGGTACGGTAAATTTTTCCGGCCAGCCAGGTGGTAAAAATAAATCCACCAATCAGCAGCGACATGGAGGCCACTAACTGGTACCAGGGAACGCCGCTGGGAATTCGGCTCATCATTACAATGGGTGATGTAAATGGTATCATGCTTGCCCACACCATGATGGTACTGTCGGGGGTGTTTAAATTGCTGCTCATGATAATGAAGGCAAAAATGATGGGCATCGTAATCGGCAGCATCAGTGATTGTGCTTCCTGCGGATCTTCATTGATAACACTGCCAATGGCTGCAAACAGCGATGCATAAAATAAATAACCACCTAAAAAATAAAATAAAAAAAAGCTCAGTATCATCAGCCAGTTAACACTGCCGAAAGCTTCGCTCATATCAGCAAACTTAGCAGCCATCGTAGCATTGTTGCCACCCATTGGCATAGCCTGGTTAGCCTGGCCGGCCTGCTGTATCATCTCATGCGGTAAAAATGCAGATGCTGCAGTGCTGAGTATCATTACTAAAATTATCCATAAAAGCAATTGGGTAAGACCCACTGCAGCAATGCCTAAAATTTTCCCCATCATCAGT
>JANMJU010000086.1:0-7871 GCA_031371545.1 Chitinophagaceae bacterium | reverse complement strand
ATGCGGAGCTGAATATTAAATTGATCCCTAAAAAATATTTTTAGTTTTTTAGGGATACAGATTAAATATAAAAATTAATGTAGTAAATTTATTTACATATCGAAACTCTCTAAGAACCGCTTTACATAGGATACTTTTGTTACCAGCAGTGCTTTATTGGTTCTTTAAATCATGGATTGTCTTTTCACCAGTAAGGAGTTTGTAGAATGCAGATTCACCGCCACTACCAGGTTTGAAATTTCCAGATGTGAAATCGTCATCTGAGACTTTTATTTTCTCAAATATTCCCATAAATTGATCCACGGTAGGAATCTTTCCGATTTCATTTTGAACTATTTTTAAGTAAGCAATTTTCAAATAACGCATGAAAGCTTTAAATGCATTAGATCTTGGAAGTATGTTTCCTTCTTTTTGTATTTCGATCCAAGCTGTAGGCCATTTGTTTTGAATACTTGTAAAGTAGTTGTATAGTATTACAGCAATATCATTATCTTTTCCAGAAATAAACATATTTCTAAATGGAAATTTTAATATTTCTGAATTACTGAAAAACTTTGGAGTTTTTCCTTTCATATATAAGGTTCTGTCAGCAAATGGATCTGGAGATATTAATTTAATGAGAGATTCAACAAACACAGCTTGTGTCAAAGGTTCTGATTCATCTCTTCCTTTTGTTTTTATACCTAATCGCTTAATTCTATGATATAAGGGGCTTTGGCTATTAGCGCTATCAAGCGCAACTGCAATCTGATGGCAAGTTCTAAAGGGGCTTCTTGTCTTCGACAAACCCTCTAGATCATATACTAAACTTCTGCTTACCTTTGTTTGTGCCAAATTTACAGTTGCGAAAATATTGGCTTGTTCATCTATGTCCAATCCCACAAAGACTACGACATTAAATTCAAAATCTGAAAATAGGTTATTCAAAGTTTCATCATAATGACCTGCTTCGTTAATAAAAGCAGCAATTCTATGCTGGCCATCCAGAACTTTAGCGACCTTATCTATTGTAATTGGAGCTTCCGAAAAATCTCCTTGGTATGGTCTAATAATTAGTAATCCATTTTGGTCAAATTCAGCACAATTTTGATCTAATGCAAGTACAACACCTGTTGGAAATGCAGCATCTGGCGACTCCAAATACTTACGAATTTTACTAACCCTTGTTTTGTCCAGTGGCCGTTGGATGCCAAGATATCTTTCAACCTCTCTATCTTCTCCCTCAATTCGTCTAACATCAGCAAACGAAATCTTTACCAAATCTCTTGCCTTTATATTGCCTATAAAAAAATCCCCTAGAGGTTGAGAAACTTTTATTACTTGAATATTTATTGGAGTAGAATTCATGATTTTTTTATTTTAGACTTTCAATAAATATTTCATTAAAATCTTTCTGTTGCCTATTTCTTGTATCAGACCAGTTAGAAGCATTTTTACCATGATAGACCGAATAAATTCTGAATATTATAGAAGTGGCCAGAAATATTAAAGTAAATTTAAAGTAAAGATCAACTTGGTGATTTTCCATATTTATTGATTCAACCCATTTGTTTTTGGCAATTAAATAGAGTACAACGGATGAGATATAAACTAATAAAGTCGTAAGTGAGAAGAAATGCACAAGCGGTAATCTGTATCCAGTTCCTTGTGTTTTTGTCAATAGATAAAGAGATGGAGCAAGAAAACTCAAACAATATGAAAGTATTTCACCGGGGATTATTTTTGTTTTTAAAGCCTCCTTTATATCATTCAAATTTAAAGAAGCAATAGTTATATTTATTATCAAGGGCAATAATGCAATCAATGTTAAAAAGATAACTTCTTTAAAACTCTTCCCCAATGCTGGATAATCGATTGAGGTAAAAAATAGTTTAATACTTTTCTTCATTTAGTTAATTTAAAAGCTTTTAATTGCAAGCTCACTATAAATCCCTCTTGCTGCTGAGTTGCCCGCTATTACGCTAGGCCTTTCCAATGAAACCATTTTTCCTACCCCTTTATAAAGTGTTCTGATAGAATTGTGATCGGCATTAAGAAGTAAAACCAAAACACCTCTTTCAATTGCTCTAGATATACATTTCTTAAGCCTAATTTGGTCTTCCCATGAAAATATGTTTTCATTATATTTTACGAAGCCATTTAAATTATGCTTAACCGTATAGGGAGGATCAATAAATACAAAATCTCCCTCATTTGCTTTATCAATTGTTATTTCAAAATCACAAGCCTCTATGTACATTTGATTTAATAATCCTGAAAGACCTTGAAAATTATCTGCATCCAATAAAACTTTAGTTTTAGTTCCAATCGGGACATTAAATTCTCCTCTTTTATTAACACGATACAAACCATTCCAGCATGTACGGTTTAAGTAGATAAATCGAGCAGCCTTTTGTAATGGCGTTCGAGGCTTTGTTGCTCTCATTCGATAGTAAAATTCATTGTTATGTTGTTTATTGTATTTTGACAATACTTCAATCAGGTCAGCCCATTTGTCTCGGACTATAATGTAAGAATTGACTAAATCTTGATTAACATCACTTAAACAACCATTTGTTGGCTGTAAATGAAAAAAAACTGCACCTCCACCCAAAAAGGGCTCAAAATAACGATCAATGTTTATTATTTCTGGAAATACAACTGCCTGTTTAGATAATAACCAACGCTTACCACCAGCCCATTTTAGAAAAGGTTCCATAATTTAAAATTAATTAATAAATAGGCTTTTCATAATTATTCCTAAAAATGCTGAACAAATTATAATGCTGCCGTAGCATTGCTGGTAACATGTGTATACGCTAGAAAATATAGTCAACAATTTTTCAAAACCTTTCTTTTTAAATTACTTAGAAAAAAAACTCTGCTGTAAAGTAGTAGCGCAAATACCACACAGAAAGCAAGGCTGCTTTCCTCCGGAGCAATAAGTTTTTCTTTCAGTCATTCATTAGAGAGGTCTCTAAATATCCCGCCGCTTAATTGGCAACAAAACATTTTAACAAAAGCCTTCCAAAAAGCAGTTTCACCAACTCATCATTTTATACGATTTTTACAAAAAATAAAACAATGACAGCAGCGGATTGTAAAACACTCACTATGCAGCAGGTGGAGCAGTTTAAGCAAATAGTGGGCGGGCAATATGTGCTGGCAGATGAAGAAAGTTTACAGCATTACGGGCATGATGAAACGGAAAATTTATTGTACCTGCCCGAAGTGGTGCTCAGGCCACGGACTGCGGAAGATATCAGTGCCATCTTTAAAATTTGCAACGAATATAAAATACCGGTAACACCCCGTGGTGCCGGTACAGGCCTTAGTGGTGGCGCCTTGCCGCAGTTTGGGGGTGTGCTCATTTCGCTGGAGCGGATGAACTCGATCATTGATATTGATGAAAGAAATTTGCAGGTAACAACAGAGCCGGGAGTGATAACGGAAGTTTTGCAAAATGCGGTGAAAGAAAAAGGATTGTTTTATCCACCCGACCCCAGCAGCAAGGGCAGTTGTTTTATTGGCGGCAATATTGCAGAAAACAGCGGCGGTCCCAAAGCGGTAAAATATGGTGTGGTAAAAGATTATGTGCTGAACCTGCAAGTGGTGTTGCCCAATGGCGAAATAATCTGGACGGGTGCCAATGTGTTGAAAAATTCTACGGGCTACAACCTAACGCAATTGATGATTGGCAGCGAAGGTACTTTGGGAATTGTAACAAAGATTGTGTTGAAACTGCTGCCGCATCCAAAGCATGATTTGCTGATGCTGGTGCCTTTTAATTCGCTGGAAAAAGCTGGTGAGGCGGTGAGTGCTATTTTCAGGGCTGGCTTTACACCCAGCGCTTTGGAACTGGTGGAAATAGATGCACTGAAAATAGTGAGCGCCCATTTAAATGATAACACGATACCGATTGATGAAGGAGTGGAAGCTCATTTAATAATTGAAGTAGATGGCAACCACCTGGATACATTGATGAACGAGATGGAAGCCATTGCTGTACTGCTTGCTGATTTTGATTGCGGCGAAATTTATTTTGCAGATGATGAGCAGCAGAAAGCTACCCTGTGGCGCTTACGCCGCCGGGTAGCCGAAGTGGTAAAGCTGGAAGGTTATACCATTGAAGAAGATACCGTGGTGCCAAGGGCAGTACTGCCTGCACTGATAAGGGGAGTGAAAGCCCTGGGCAAACAATATGATTTTGAAACAGTTTGCTACGGCCATGCCGGCGATGGCAACCTGCACATCCGGATAAAAAAAGAAGGAAATATTTACAGTCTTAATAACCCGGCAGTAACACCGGCGCTGAAAGCAATTTTTCAACTGGTGCATTCATTGGGCGGCACCATTAGTGGTGAGCATGGTATCGGATTATTGCAGAAGAAATTCCTGGATATTGTATTTACCGATACCAATTTGCAATTGATGAAAGGAATTAAAAAAGTATTTGACCCTAATAATATTTTAAACAAAGGAAAAATTTTTGACCTGTAAAATTATTAATTATGAAATCATTTTTTTTAATAGTGATGATAAGCTCCTGCAGCCTTTTCTTATTTGCACAAAAGGAAGCCGGCACAGACGCAGACATAAAAACAGGAGGCTTTAAAGTAGAAAAATTATTCACCGGTGGCAATTTGAACATTGGGTATTTCAGCGGAGTAACAGTGCTGGGAGCTACGCCACAGCTGGGTTACAACGTTGCCAAATGGTTGGATGCCGGTATTGTATTCGGCTTTACTTATACCAGTCAGCGTGATGAATTAGGTACAAGTTATCATCAAACCATTATTGGCCCCGGCGCTTTTGCAAGGCTTTTCCCGGTTGATTTTATATTTGCCACGGTGCAGTATGAGCATAATTTTTTGCGGCAGAAAGTTACTTATTCCGGAGGTACAAGTATTTATAAAGATGATGTAAACAGCCTGCTGCTGGGGCTTGGATATACCAGTGGAAGAGAAGGCGGCGGTAATGCGTACTATTATTTTTCTGTTTCAATAGATGCGTTGAATGATCCTGCATCGCCTTACCGTGACAGGTACAATGCAATATACCCGGTGGTAAATGCAGGGTTTAATATTCCGCTGTTCCAGGGAAGGCGGGGGCGATAATTTTTTATTGTAGAATAATTTACAAATTAAAAACGAACAATATTTTTCTTCTAAATAATTTTATAGAATTAGGTAGAATAAGGACATAGGAAACCTGTTCTTATACTTAGGGTGGCCTCATAAAAAAGGCGTTAAGAAAATTTTAATGGTTGGCGTTAAAAAATGAAATTGATGTTACAGATGTTTGGTTTTGTTTTTTGCCTGTGAGTCGCACTAAAGCTTGGTACTATTCAAGAGTTGGAACTTAATTTCATTTTAGCTAACCATTCAAATTTTTAGCCTTTTTTATGCAGCCTTGATTTTTTTTGTTACTTTTTTGTATCAAGACAAAAAAGTAAATAGAGAGTAACTCAATACAGCTAAGGCTTTACTATTAAAATACCTAATCCTATAATTTTATGAATAAATTTTTGCTAACCATTTTACTGGCAACATTTTCTATGCTAGCTTTTTCACAAGTGGAAAAAAATGACGAAGAAGACAGCCGGGTATTTAAAAAAGAAAACCTGTTTGCAGGCGGCGGTGTTACTGTTTCTTATTTTAACGGAGTAACTGTGCTGGGCATTAGCCCTTATGCCGGATACAGCATCACCAAATGGCTGGATGCTGCCGTGAGTATGAATGTTAACTATATCTCCCAATCAAATTACCTGCTGGATGGTGACAGGGTGCATCAAACAATCTTAGCTCCCGGGGCTTTGGTAAGGGTGTACCCGTTAAAGTTTTTGTATGCAGAAACTCAATTTGAACACAACATCATTAAGCAGAAATATGTACCTGCACCCAATAGCGGATACATGGAAGACAAAATAAATTACAATGTCAACAGTTTGCTAACAGGTATTGGCTATGCAAGCGACCGGGAGTATGACGATGATGAATTTTATTATATCTCCATTTCATTTGATCTGCTCCGTAGGCCGGGGTCACCTTACACCAGCAGCAGGGATAATCCGTTCCCTATTATCAGAGCTGGGTACAACATTAAATTGTTTCCCAATCATAAAAAGAAGAAACAATAAGCAGCTGGTTGAGTTAATTATTTTTGATACCAGCTTTGGTTCTTTGTGGCATCATCGTTGTGTCACTCACTTGTACGGCAAACCTTTTTTTCAACTTTTATTATGCAAAAGAATAAATATTTTATTTAACTCAAACTGCTGCTAAGCAGCGAAAATTTCTTCCGGGCTACACACTACTGTGAGTGCAGATTCCAGTGTGCTGTAGAGGAAGCCTTCTTCCATCATCATTTTAATATGCAGTAAAAGTGAATTGTAAAATCCACCGGAGTTCAGGAGGTAAATGGGTTTGTTGTGTATGCTGAGCTGATTCCAGGTAAGTATTTCAAACAACTCATCGAGAGTACCAAAGCCGCCGGGCAACACGATGGCGGCATCTGCTTTTTGGTAAAGCAGGTGTTTTCGGGTGTGCATATTTTCTACTACAATCAGTTCTGTTATGCTGTCGTGCTGCTGCTCAAATGAATTTAATAATTCAGGTATAATACCGGTGACAGTACCGCCTTTTTCCAATACTCCATTTGCTACAGCACCCATCAGGCCACGGTTGCTGCCACCATAAATGAGGTGAATATTGTGAGCAGCCAGCAGGTTGCCTAACCGCAATGCATCTGCTTCAAACACCGGGTTGTTGCCACTTTTACTTCCACAAAAAACTACGATTGATTTTGCCTCCATATACTTTACCAATTAATTATCGCAAAGACACAAAGATTTTTTCTATTTTCAATTTTAATTTACTGTAAAACCCATTCAATGTCCCCACTTATTTTGTTTTCCTTTGTTATCGGTTATTTTTTATTGCTGCTGCTGGTGGCTTATTTTACCAGTAAAAATTCCAACAACGATTCTTTTTTTATTGGCAACCGCAACAGCAACTGGATGCTGGTGGCTTTTGGAATGATCGGTACATCACTGAGTGGGGTTACGTTTGTGAGTGTGCCGGGTACGGTGGGCACGGCAGGCTTTCAATATTTCCAGGTGGTGATTGGTTATTTTCTTGGCTACCTGGTGATTGCTTTTATTTTGTTGCCCATTTATTATAAGCTTAACCTCACATCTATTTACCTGTATTTGCAAAAACGTTTTGGGCCGGTATCTTACAAAACAGGTGCTTTGTTTTTTATTGTATCCAGGGCATTGGGTGCTACAGCAAGAATGTTTTTAGTGGTCAACATCCTGCAGATTTTTATTTTAAATCAAATGGGTATTCCTTTTTGGGCAACCGCTTTTGTAATACTCCTGCTCATTTTACTGTACACTTTTGAGGGAGGTGTAAAAACAATTGTGTACACCGATACCTTGCAAACTACTTTTATGTTGCTGGGGCTGGTGGTTTGTATCATTACCATCATTAATAAATTAGATCTTAATTTTTCATCAGCGCTTGCGTCTTTAAAAGAAAATAAATTATCTACGCTTTTTAATACAGACATTAAAGCCCCAGGTTTTTTTGTGAAACAAATTTTGGGTGGAGCCTTCATCACCATTGCCATGACCGGGCTTGACCAGGAGATGATGCAAAAGAATATCAGTGTCCGTACACTTCGGGATTCACAAAAAAATATTTTAACGCTGAGTACAATATTGTTGTTTGTAAATTTTTTGTTTTTATTGATGGGTGGCTTGCTGTATTTGTATGCTGCCCAAACCGGTAATGCTGTCAAAGGCGATGACCTTTTTCCATCGATTGCATTGGGCGGTACTTTGTCGGTTGCCATCTCTGTTATTTTTATCATTGGGTTGATATCAGCAT
>JANMJU010000078.1:0-1606 GCA_031371545.1 Chitinophagaceae bacterium | reverse complement strand
GGGTCTTCCTTTTTCGCCGGGCTTCATTGGTTCAAATTCGGCTGTAGGCAAATACAGCAGGCCGGTGGCTTTGTCTATGGCAATTGTTCTTGCCCCTTTTTTTGTAAAGATATTTTCCACCACGGTAAATTTTCCGGCATTGTCTTCATGAATAACGGTAACAGTGCCTTCACCATTGGAAGTATAAATATTTTTTGTGGCGACATCAAATGCCACGCCATCGCAGCCATCACCAATAACCGGGGTTGCAATTATTTTACCGGTAGCAGCATCTGCCACCACCAATACTTTATCGCATGCTGCAAACAGCCGGTTGGTTACTTTATCATAAGCCAGTCCTGTAGGGCCATCAGCCGGTGCAATGCTCCAGTGCTGAAGCACTTTAAATATGGCTGCATCTATCACAACAATTTCATTTTTATCTTCAATGTTTACAAATATTTTACCGGCACCATCACTAACAGCAGTTTCCGGTTTGCCGCCAACATCCACACTGTCGATAGTTTTATTTTGCAGTGGATCGATGATGCTTAAATTTTTGCTGCGTCCATTACAGGTAATTATTTTTTTAGAAAAAGGTTCATACATAATCGCATCCGGATTTTGACCGGTTGCAATTTGTGCCAGCACTTTATTGCTGTGCATGTCAAATACAGTAACCGAATTAATTCTGCCATTGCTGGTGTAACCCCTGCTGTTGGCAACATCAAAAGCAATCCCGTGAATACCGGTGGTGTTCTCAATCACTGCAACAGAGTCGCCTGTTTTTTTATTTAAAATATTTACCTGCGTACCATGGCTTACATAAAGCCAGTCGTTAAGGGGGCCTATTTCTAAATAGTCCCAGCCGCCGGCACTGGCAATGTGAAAAGTATTGGTTACATGCAGTCCTGTTTTTATTTGTGCAGTAGCGCCTGCAGCAGTCAGCATCACAAAAGCAAGCAGCATTAATTTTTGTTTCATAAATTTATTTTATACAGTATTAGAATAAATAAAAAAAAGCGGTCGTGTAAACCGCCTGTAAGTTAAAACTTTTAATCTTTTTTGCGGCTGATGAATGTAGCATTGGTGCATTTCAGATTGTCGTTCTTTATTTGCGAAGTAAAGAATTAGTGAATGGCCGTTAAGTAGTTGAGACCTTTAGCTGGAAACAAATAAAAAAGTCTCAACTACTTAACGGCAAAAGGTAAATAACCACTTAAGGCTGCGGCAATTTGGAATGCACCCTGTAGCATTGGCGTTACAGGAAAAAATTTGCGGCAAGGTTTTCAATAATCCCTGCGGTGATATTGCTGGGAAGGAGAATAAATTTTTATTACTTTCACCATGTTTTATCATCATCACCTTAAACTAATTTTTATGCAACCACATTTCTGGATTATTTTTTTAGCAGGCCTTATTCCATTGATAACAGGATTTATCTGGTACCACCCAAAAGTATTTGGCAATGCCTGGATGAAATCCGTTGGCTTTACAGAAGAGTCAATGAAAGGGGCTAACATGGCCTTGATATTTGGGCTCACTTATTTATTTGGCTGCATACTTGCCTCTGCTTTGATGACGATTGTGATACACCAATTTGGTTTTAATTCTGTAATGCAGGGTG
>JANMJU010000063.1:0-1799 GCA_031371545.1 Chitinophagaceae bacterium | reverse complement strand
GCCGGCTGCTGCACCTGATTGCACACTACGAACTGGGCAATGATGAGATACTGGATCATTTGGTGAAATCGGTGTACCGCTTTATGTGGAAAATGCAAAACCTGAGTGTGGTGGAAGAAGAGATATTCAAATTTATCAGGCGCTCATTTTCGGTAACGGTAAGAAATATAAAACCAGAACTGGAAAAATTACTGGTAAAATTGAAGACGGTAGAAGATAACCGTTTTGAAACAAGGGCATTTGTTTATCTTGACATTATTTCGTGGCTGGAAAGCAAACTGGAGAATGTACCGGTACAGGATGTGATCAGGAAGAAATTTAAGAGAAAGAGGTTGGAAGTGAAGAAGTAGTTTTAAACTATTAGTTTACGAAATACAACAATCGTTTATGAAAAAAATATTATTTACCCTGCTAATACTTTTCCCATTTTTATCAATTGCCCAATCACCACAAGGAGTGACTTCTGAAGCTGAAAAAAAGACTAATGAAAGCATTAAAAAGAAAGCTGCGGAATTAAAAGAGATGCTTGAGAAAAAGAAAGAAAATGACTTACTAATTGAATTTACAATTGATACTTTCAAAATAGAAAAGGAAATGGAAGAATTTATGAACATTGACAATACTACTTATGGAATGAAGGAAGCAGTTATGATTGCAACTGAAAAATATGATTCCATCCTGAATAAGTATTATAAAAAGCTGCTCACAACATTAAAAAAGGAAGACAAGAAAATTTTAATTAAAGCACAAAAAGCGTGGCTTACTTTTGTGGATAACGAAACAGCTCTGGAGGAAGTTATTAGTAATGATGAATATACCGGCGGAGGAACGGGACAGAGCCTGACAAACCTTTGGCAATATATGGACTTGGTAAAAAATAGGACATCGGCTATTTTCAACCATTATGCAAGGATTACACAAAACGACTGAAATTTTATGAATAAAAATCTCGCTATAATTTTTCTAATTACCAGTTTGGCTTCTTCCGCACAAAAAAGCAAACTCATCATCGGCACATACACCAGTGGCAAAAGCGAAGGCATTTATGTGTATGATTTCAACACTTTGAATGGCGACAATCATTTTATCAGTTCCATAAAAAGTTCTAATCCTTCTTTTTTGGCTGTATCGTCTAATAAAAAATTTGTGTATGCGGTAAATGAAAATGGTGACTCCGTAAATAATGGCGGAACTGTGAGTGCTTATAAATTTAAAAAAAGAAAAGGCAAATTAACTTTTATCAACCAGCAGCCATCAAAGGGAAATGACCCCTGCTATATCAGTATTGATAAAACGGGTAAATGGGCTGTGGCAGGCAATTACAGTGGTGGTTCTTTTTCGATATTGGCTGTAAATAAAAATGGAACTGTATCGGCTGCTGCAACAACGATTCAGCATACTGGCAAAAGCATTAATAAACAACGGCAGGAGAAAGCCCATGTACACACGGCTGTATTCAGCAGTGATAATAAATATTTGCTGGTGGCTGATCTTGGTATCGATAAACTGATGGTTTACCGGTTTGATGAAATCACCGGCACCGTTACTGTAGATGCTGCTGCATCTGTAAGTGTGAGTGGAGGCTCCGGGCCAAGACATGTGGCGATTCATCCTTCACAAAAATATGTTTACCTAACAGAAGAACTAAGCGGCACGGTTGCAGCTTTTAATTTTGCTGCAGATGGGAAATTAAAAATGTTTCAAACCATCAGTGCCGTGCCTGAAAGTTATAAAGGAAGTTTTGGCGGGGCAGATATTCATGTTTCGCCTGATGGAAAATTTTTATACGCTTCCAATCG
>JANMJU010000042.1:0-37611 GCA_031371545.1 Chitinophagaceae bacterium | reverse complement strand
GCAGTGGCCATTTGCTTCTGTATCGTCAGAAATTTGTTACCGCATACAAAAAGACGGGTTTGATTACCGGGATGCTCCTATCCGCAGGATTACTTCTGTGGATGCACCGATGCACTATGCACCTAATTTAGTTGCTGCTTATTTGCCCGATGTGCCGAGAACAGTGAAGTTGGTAAAAGAAGTAATGTACATGAAAAAATAATTTCGCTCATTAATTAGAGCAATGCAAGTATAATGATAAAAAAATCCCAGGTTGATGAAGCCTGGGATTTTTTTGTGCTGTTATTCCACACAGATTTATTGATAAAAGTTTTGTTCTGAATATTAATTCGCCTTCAAAGTCTCTTTTGCCCAGGCATCTTTAAGTGTCACTGTTCTGTTGAATACAATTTTTTCTGCAGTGCTGTCTTTATCTAAACAGAAATATCCTTTTCTGATAAACTGGTAACTGTCACCAATAGCCGCTTTTGTTAAGGATGGCTCCAGGTAGGCCGCCGAAATTATTTGCAATGAATCGGGGTTGATATTATCTTTAAAATCACCTTCTTCATCAGCAGGGTTTTCTGCTTTAAACAAACGGTCGTACAGCCTTATCTCAGTTTCTGCAGCATGGGCGGCACTTACCCAGTGGATGGTGCCTTTTACTTTCAGGTTGCTGATATCGTTACCGCTTTTACTTTCCGGCAGATAAGTACAATATATTTCGGTAATGTTTCCATCATTGTCTTTTATACAACCATCACATTTTACAATGTAGGCGCTTTTTAAACGGACCATGGCACCCGGTGCCAGCCTGAAATATTTTTTTGCCGGCACTTCCATAAAGTCTTCCCTTTCTATCCACAATACTTTGCTAAATGGAATTGGCCTTGTTCCAAAACTTTCATCGGGTCCATTTTCACTGATCAATTCTTCTGTTGTGTTATCAGGATAATTAGTGATAATTAATTTTACCGGATCCAGCACTGCCATTGCTCTCTTGGCTTTTTTATTCAGGTCTTCCCTCACACAAAATTCAAGCAGGCTGAAGTCAATCAGGTTTTCTCTTTTGGCCACTCCTATCTTTTCACAGAAGCTGCGGATACTTTCTGCGGTAAAGCCTCTGCGCCGCATACCACTGATGGTAGGCATTCTTGGGTCATCCCATCCCGTTACATGGTTGTCGTTTACCAGTTCCAGCAATTTGCGTTTGCTCATTACAGTGTAAGTCATGTTGAGCCTGGCAAATTCATATTGTTTGGATGGGAATATTTCCAATTGTTCAATCAGCCAGTCGTACAGTTCCCGGTGAGGAATAAATTCTAATGTACAAATGCTGTGGGTAATATTTTCAATGCTGTCGCTTTGCCCATGGGCAAAATCATACATCGGGTAAATGCACCAGGCATCGCCGGTACGGTGGTGGTGAGCATGTTTTATGCGGTAGATGATGGGATCCCTCATGTGCATATTGGTAGCCGCCATATCTATTTTAGCCCTTAGTACTTTTTCGCCATCGATGTATTTGCCTGCTTTCATTTCGGTAAACAGGCGCAGGTTTTCTTCAATGCTTCTTAATCGGTACTGGCTGTCTTTTCCCGGTTGTGTAGGACTGCCTTTTAGCATAGCAATTTCTTCTGCAGTAGAATCATCTACATACGCAAGTCCTTTATTGATCAGCTTTACAGCCAGGTTGTACAATTCATCAAAATAATCACTGGCATATAATTCATTGGCCCAGGTAAAGCCCAGCCACTGCACATCTTCTTTAATGCTGTCCACATATTCAGTCTCTTCTTTGGTAGGATTGGTATCATCAAAACGAAGATTTGTTTTACCGCCGTATCTAATGCCCAGCCCAAAATTGAGACAGATACTTTTTGCATGGCCAATATGCAAATAGCCATTTGGCTCAGGAGGAAAACGGGTAAGGATGCTGGTATATTTTCCGCTCTTCAGGTCTTCATCAATTATTTCTTCAATAAAGTTCAGGCTCTTTTCTTCAATCATTTTTTTTAGTTGTGGGGCAAATTTACAAAATCTGTTCTTGTGATATTGCTTTATGTTTTTTAAACGCCGGTGATGAAGGGCTGAAAGGTTTTTAGTACTTTCAATAATTATAACTGGAGCTATTTTAAAGGAGCAGTTATTTAGAAATTATAATCAGTATGCACCGTTTTCTTCAATACATTTTAACCAGGCCTGTAATTTGGCTGGCAAACAAATTTGCCAGCAGACCCAACCTCGAAAGAGTGCAAACTGCCCTCAATAAATTGTATAAGGACTGTTTGGAAAACCCCGGTAAGAAGGGGCTGGTAATTGAAATAGATGCAGCCAATGCCCGGTTCATCATCTTCAGCGATCAGCACAAAGGAGCAAAGGATGGCAGTGATGATTTTAAAGTTGCTGAACCTAACTACCTGGCAGCGTTAAATTTTTACCTGGCACAAAACTATCATTTCATTTCTCTTGGCGATGAAGAAGAATTGTGGGAAAATACAGTGTGGCCGGTAAAGGAAAAAAATAAATTGAGTATTGCATTGCAAAATAAATTTTTGGAGCAAGATCATTACAGCAAAGTATTTGGCAACCATGATATTTTTTGGAACAATGATCCCTTTGCAGGCATGCATCTGAAGAGCATGTATGATAAACCGGTAAAAATTTATGAAGCTGTTTTGCTGAAGATAATGGTAAATGAAAAGTTGGTACCTATTTTTCTTACGCATGGCCACCAGGGCGACGGGCAAAGTGATAGCAACCCTTTTAGTGCCTGGTTTGTAGGTCGGGTGTGGGCACCATTGCAGAGTTATCTTGGCATCAATCTTAATGTGCCTTCTGCAAGTGATGAATTAAAAACAGCCCACAATCTTTTTATGTATCAATGGAGCAGGCAGGATAAAAACCCGGTGTTGATTACCGGGCATACGCACCAGCCCGTGTTTGCATCACTCACTCATTTGGAACTGCTTTATAAAAAATATGATACCAGTAGCAAATCAAATGACGAAGCTGCCATTGCTGCATTAAAAAAAGAAATCCGTTTCAGGCAAAATGAATATGATTATGTGATGGGCAATTATACCCAGATGAAACCTTGCTATTTTAATACCGGCTGCTGCTGCTTTGTTGATGGAGATATTACGGGTATTGAAATCGCCGATGGATTCATCCGCCTGATTAAGTGGCAAACAAAAAAAGGTTCGTCGGAAAGAATTGTTTTGGAAGAAATGGAGTTGAAGGATTTATTTTGATTGATAGCAATTGAATTTTTATCCGGATGCTAATATTTCTTTAAGTCTATTGGCAATTAAAAGATCATACTTAGTTTTTAATTTTTTTCATTTCTTCCAGCATCGAAATTAGTTTATCCAATTTTTCTGTTTCTAATTTACTTAGCTGTACCTGCAGTGCTTCAATTTCTTTTTTTGCATCAGTGTTGGTTTGGTAATCCTCCTGTGCCTGCACCCTGTCTCTTTGGCTTTGCCTGTTTTGCGACATCATAATGATGGGGGCTGCATAAGCTGCCTGTGTTGAAAAGATAAGATTAAGCAGTATAAATGGATAAGCATCCCAATGTTTTATATACCCCAAAATATTCAGTGCCATCCATATTAATACAAAAATAGATTGCAAGATGATAAACCTCCAGGAACCCATCCCATTGGCCACTCCATCAGCCACCTTATCGCTAAAAGTCAATGTTTCCTGATGTTTCTTATGCCAGGTTTCAAATTCCATCGTTATATTTTTTTAGATATTATAATAAGTGAAATGTAAGATAAATAAAAATGCCTTTGCAATTTTTTACAAAGGCATTTTAGTAAAGTATTATTTATGATCAGGCAAGCCTTCCCATCTTTCTAAGGAATGCTGCATGAGATGCGATGGCCGTCCGCATCTTTGGAAATTCGATGTATTTAATATTAAAATCAGCACAGGTTTGTTTGATGATCTTGCTGATAGCAGGGTAGTGAATATGTGATACACGGGGAAAGAGGTGATGCTCAATCTGAAAATTTAATCCGCCAACCAACCAGGAAATCAATTTATTTTTAGTGGCAAAATTAGCTGTTGTCTGCACCTGGTGAATGGCCCACTCATTTTCAATTTTGTTAGTATCTCCATCCGGTACAGGGAAGGCGGTTTCTTCAACTGTATGTGCCAGTTGAAAAACAATACTGATTACAAAACCGGTTACCATGCTGGCAATTAAAAAGCCAACTGCCCATTTTAAAAAACCTACTTTGATAATGGGTATCACCATAAATAAAATAGCGTAACCAACCTTAGCACCCCAAAAACCAATATGTTCTTTCATGCTCAGTTTCTTAATCGGAACAGAACCAATTTTTTTCTTAAAATATTTTTGATAGTCAGTAAGGAATACCCAGATAATGTGCAGCAATGTGTAGAGAAACCAAACATAATAATGCTGAAAACGGTGGATCTTATACCGCTTTTGTGTAGTACACATCCGCAGGTAAGGTTTTATTTCGATATCATCATCCACACCATCAATGTTGGTATAAGTGTGGTGAATAATATTGTGTTTCATTCCCCACATAATATGACTGGCTCCTAACAAATTTACTGAAACGGCTGCTAATTTGTTTACCGATTTACTTTTGCTGAAACTGCCATGCCCGCCGTCATGCATTACATTAAAACCAATGGCTGCTGTAAAACCACCTATCAAAACACACTCTATTAATGCCCATAAATTAGATGGAGTAAAGTAAACGAGGTGTACATACAAAGCAATATAAGCAGTAAAGAAAAGGATGGCTTTAAAATATAAACCGAAGTTGCCGGTAGATGATTTTTTTCTTTCCTCAAAATACTGGTTGACTCTCTTCTTTAATTCCTGCTGGAAGTTGTTGGATGATTGGATGAATTTGGGAGTTGCCATACTTGGATGATGTGTTTATTTTCAGGTCGCAAGGTACAAATTAAAGCCGCAAATCAAAGCCTTTTGTTTAAGTGTCTTCAGGTTACGTTGGCTATCAGTGCATTGAAACTGTTAAAGCCTATCATTTTCTTACTGATGAACCCTTCTGCATAAGGAACGCCTATCATTTTGCCCATCATCTTGCTTCGGTAAATAACACTGTCTAAAAAATCGGGTGTTGAAATATAGGTCTGCGGCTCATCATGATTGGGATTATAAAACTGTGTGCCGTATGCTTTGATGGCTTCAATTTTTTTATCCACCACTGCTGAAATATCAATTACAAAATTGGGATTCAGGTACCTGTCCTGGATGTAATGGAAAACATATTTTGGTTTCCATATTTCCTGCAGCTGGCCATTATCAAATGTTTCTATTTTGCGTAAGCCGGATAAGAAAGCTGCATCTTCTACCAGTTGGGCGCTGCGGCCATGATCGGGGTGGCGGTCTTCGGGGGCATTGCACAAAATTATTTCGGGCTGGTATTTTCTGATAGCGGTAATAACCTGGCGCTGGTGAGCTTCATCATTTTTAAAAAAGCCATCAGCCATCAGTAAGTTTTCCCTAACGTCTAATTGTAAAATTTTAGCTGCTGCTGCGGCTTCCTGCTTTCTTATTTCGGCACTGCCCCTGCTGCCCAACTCACCTTGTGTAAGATCAATGGCGCCTGTTTTTTTCCCATTCAATTTTTCTGTAAGTAATGTACCGGCACAGGAAAGTTCAATGTCATCTGGATGAACGCCAAAGGCAAGGATGTCGAGTTTCATTTTTGGTTTAGGGGTTTAGTTGTTTAGCAGTTTAGCCGAAGTGTAAATTTTTTTGGCAAAGATACTGGAAGCTGTTAGCTTAAACTTTAGCAGATTAGCAATTTAGTTGGGGAACGATTTTTTTAATAATATTAAGTCGAAAATAAAAACTAACTAAACTCTAATTTTCAATTGCTAAACTTCTAAACCCTAAGCCTCTAAAATTTCTCAACTTCTATACCCATACATCCGTTCCACTTCCTTTACAATTTTTTCCATGTCGGCTTCGTCTCCAAATTTGTCGTAAGGTTGTTTTAGGTTGCTGCCAAAAAAGAAAGCTACTGTTTGGTAGAACCGGGCAACAAAACCGCCTTTGTATTCTTTGATGATTTCGTAACAGTTGTTGCCGGTTTCCCGGTTGATCAGCTTCATCAGTACTTTGCCCTGGTACACAGATAAGTTCATCAGTGGATCGGCAAATTCTTTTTTCAAATCTTTTTCCCTGCTCTTGATGTATTTTTTTCTTTCTTCTTTATTGGTAACATTTAAAAGATGTGCATTGATATCGTTCATTACAATGCCTGCTTTTTTTGCATACGGAAAAGTTACATAAATGGCATTGCGTAGCCGGGTCCATTCTGCACGGGCATTTGCCTGGGCCCTGCTCTCTTTTGTGAAGCGGTAAATGTAAGGAAGTGTTTTGGCTTCAATGGTATCACCCATATAAATTACTGCAGCTGAAACAATCGTGTCATTTACACTTTGCTGTGCAGCAGCTTGATTGGTTTTTACAGATAAAAAACCAATCAATAAAAGAAGGAATACAAATTTATATAGTGAGTACCGGCCCATTGTGTTGGTAAATTTACATTTTCTCCTTTTATAAAAGTGTTTTGGGTGTTAAAGGTTTTAAAATTGGGTTGTTGCACTGCTTTAAAAACAAGTTTACTTTTTAATTGGCTTTCCATAAATACTGTCAAGCTGTACCGCCTCTCTCAATAATTTTACAATGGCTTTTTCATCAATGTCTTCGGCAGTGTAAAATATTTTGTAAAATATTTGTTTGTTCGTTCCATGAATGAGGCAATGGTCAGTATCCTTTAATTTATTGCCATACCAAAATCCCAGCAACACACCATCCTTAATGCCACCCCTTGGAATAGCAGCCGGCCAGATGATGCAGATACCTTTGTTACCATAAAAAAAAGGAACATTATAAGATATTTTTTCTTTGCAGCTGGCAGGTAAATTTTCCAGTATTATTTGTCTCAATACATCAGTGATGATTCTTTGTTCTTCGGGAAGCAATTCAAATAACTGGAGCAGGGATTTTACTTTTACAGCATTATTGGGCTTCATTTTAGTTATACAAATTTTACAGAAAAGATACAGCAGTTTTTATTTAGTCAGTCAAAAGCCACTTTAATAAAGCTCACCTCAAGAAATTTTTTCATTCCCTTAACTGTCTTACTTTTACCGCAAAATAAATTAAGCTATGTCATATAACTTGCTCAAAGGAAAAAAGGGAATCATATTCGGCGCATTAGATGAAAAATCAATCGCCTGGAAAACAGCCATACGCTGCCACGAAGAAGGTGCAGAAATATTATTAACCAATGCACCGGTTGCCATGCGGATGGGTGAAATAAATAAATTGGCAGAAGCCATCAATGCACCGGTGGTGCCCTGCGATGTAAGCAGCAATGAAGATGTAACCAACCTGATTACAAAAGCTAAAGAATATTTTGGCGGTGGTGTTGATTTTATTTTACATTCCATTGGTATGAGCATCAATGTTCGTAAAGGCATTCACTACACTGAAAGCAATTATGAATTTACCCACAAGGGTTTGGATATATCTGCACTTAGTTTTCACCGGGTATTGGCCGCTGCAATGAAACAGGATGCAGTTAATGAATGGGGATCTGTGGTGGCATTGAGTTATATCGCTGCCCAGCGTGTGTTTCCTGATTACAATGATATGGCAGATAATAAAGCGATGCTGGAAAGCATTGCCCGTAATTTTGGTTACCAGTACGGTGTTAAAAAGCATGTAAGGGTGAATACCATTTCACAATCACCTACCAAAACAACTGCTGGCAGTGGTGTAAAGGGGTTCGACGGTTTTATCAACTACGCAGAAAAAATGAGCCCGTTGGGCAATGCCAGTGCAGAAGATTGTGCCAACTACATTGTAACCATGTTCAGCGACCTGACGAAGTATGTAACCATGCAAAACCTTTTTCATGATGGCGGTTTTTCATTCACCGGTGTTACACAGGAAGTAATTGAGCAGATGGAGAAATAAAAGAGTGAGCTTAGAAGTTGAGATGGTTTAGAAAGTTTAGTAGGAGCTCAATTTTTATAGATACTTCTAAACTTTCTAAACCCTGAACTCCTGAACTTTTTAATAAATGCAAAAGCCACCAATAAATCGGTGGCTTTTGAATATTTTATAATCCCACTTTAAAAGACAGGCATTTAATATTCATCTTCATTAAAAAAGAAATCTTCCTGGCTTGGATAGTCAGGCCAGATATCTTCCAGGCTCTCATATACATCACCGCCTTCATCTTCCAGCTCCTGCAAGTTTTCAATTACTTCAATGGGTGCACCGCTGCGGATAGAGTAATCTATCAGTTCATCTTTAGTAGCAGGCCATGGGGCATCTTCTAAATGGGAGGCTAATTCAAGTGTCCAAAACATGGTGAAACGGGTTTAAATTTTGTGCAAATGTAAAAGTTTGGTGGAATTAACCAAATGTGTTTTTCAAAATGTTCCTTTTTTATAAAACAAGATTCAATATATTGCCACCAGATTAATTTAACGTTACAAATAATTTATTATTTTCCCTAATGCTTACAGCCCGACAGATTAAAAAAAAATATGGCAATCTCCAGGTATTGCAATCGGTAGATATTGATATTAAAAAAGGAGAGATTGTCAGCATTGTTGGTTCGTCAGGTGCAGGCAAAAGCACGCTGCTGCACATTCTTGGCACTTTAGACAAGGCAGACAGTGGCTCGGTAATATTAGAAAATAAAAAGCTGGATGATTTAAAAGGAAACAAACTCGCCGCTTTCAGAAACAAACATATTGGCTTTGTTTTCCAGTTTCATCACCTGCTGCCGGAGTTTACGGCAGTGGAAAATGTCTGTATTCCGGGGTGGATTGCCGGTGGAAAAAAAAAGGAGGTGTTAGAGAGGGCAATCAGCATTTTAACCACTTTAGGGCTTAAAGACCGGTTGGAAAATAAACCGCAACAACTTTCCGGCGGCGAACAACAAAGGGTAGCGGTGGCAAGAGCACTCATCAATACTCCTTCCATTATCATGGCTGATGAGCCCACAGGAAATTTAGACAGCGCCAAAGCAAAAGAACTGCACCAGTTATTTATTGACCTGCGAAATCAATTCAATCAAACATTTTTAATTGTTACTCACAATGAAGAACTGGCGCAAATGAGCGACCGGATACTGCACATGAAAGATGGAAAAATGATTTAAAACCAGCCTTTATTATTTTGTGAAGCCAGTTTAAAAACAGTTTTTCATCAACAGTTTTATCTCTACCCCCCCCAAAAAAAACCTTGGGATAATTATTTCCCTTTCTCTTGTACTTTCAATGCAGGGAAAAAAACATCAGAAAAAAGAAGAAAAATGTAAGGAAAGTAAATGACTACCGTCTTAATAATTTTATAAGAAGAATAATTAGCCCCGCCAGGAACAGCAAAATAGAAATACGGTTGATGCCATGCATGTACTTGATAAAGTCACTCTTTGGTGCATTGGGATCTTTCTTTTTTAAGTATAAGTATTGTGCTACCTGGTTCCAAACTCCCATGCTATTCTTTTTTTGTTATTAAAGTTACAATCAAACAAGTCATTTGTTTGATTGTTGTTAAAAGATTGGTATCAAAAAAACTAAAAAAGTGCAACTGGCGTACATAGTAAATACATTTTAAAACAATATTGACCATGACAAAAACATTTTTATTTATTGCCTGCTTATTTTTATTTGCCTGCAATGTTCCTGCACAACAGCCGGCACACAAATTTACCGTAGTAAAAACCGATGCCGAGTGGAAGAAACAATTGTCTGCAGAAGCATACCAGGTTACCAGATTAGAAGGAACCGAAAGGGCTTACAGCGGGGCTTATTGGGACAATCACCAGGCAGGCACATACAAATGTGTTTGCTGCGGATTGGAATTATTCAGATCTGCCACCAAGTTTGAAAGTGGTACTGGGTGGCCAAGCTTTTACCAGGCCATCAATAAAACCTCTGCACTGGAGGAGGAGGATAATTCTTATGGTTCACAACGAACCAAAGTTACCTGCAGCAGGTGTGGCGCTCATTTGGGCCATGTGTTTAATGACGGCCCCAAGCCTACCGGGCTAAGGTATTGTATGAATTCTGTGTCATTAACATTTGAAAAAAAGAAATAGACAAAATTTATTACTACTTTGCTGCAATGAAACGAATTGTAAAAAAACATCCGCTGGCAATCAGGTGGTTTCACTGGATTAATTTTCCGGTGATTGCTATTATGATCTGGAGCGGATTGTTGATTTACTGGGCCAATGATGTGTACCGCATTGGCTGGGGAGATACTACCATACTAAAATTTTTTCCTGATTCATTCACTAAAGCGCTCAACCTCCCTTTCCGTTTGGCAGAGGGGATGAGTTTTCATTTTGTATTCATGTGGCTGTTTGCCATCAATGGATTGCTGTATGTGTTGTACCTGGTTTTTTCCGGTGAGTGGCGGTTGATTTTTCCCAATAAAAAATCATTGAAAGAAAGTTTGCTGGTGATACTTCATGATCTGCATCTTCGCAAAGGATTGCCTCCACAAAAAAAATACAATGCTGCTCAAAGAATAGCTTACACTGGTGTAATTGTGCTGGGGTTTGGTTCATTGATGACAGGCATTGCAATTTACAAACCTGTTCAGTTTAAAATAATTTGTGCCTTGCTGGGTGGATACGAATGGGCAAGGGCGGAACATTTTATTTTAACCATTTTATTCAGCCTTTTTTTTGTAGTGCATATTGTGCAGGTGATACTGGCCGGCTGGAATAATTTTAGGGCAATGGTGGCTGGGTTTGAAGTGATGAAACCGGCAGCGATACTTCCGCAAGCAGATGAAAACGAAGAAACTTTACAAGACCCTGTTTTGCCTCAACCGAATGCTGTAAATATTTAATCATGTCTATAGAAAATGAAAAATTAGTTTCAGACAAAGAGATAAAAACGAGAACCATCCGCTCTTTTATCATTTTCTTTTTATTGATAACTGCAGCCGTTTTTGGATGGAAATGGCTGAATAAACAGCCGGAAGATAACGGCATACCAAAGCCTCTAAGAGCAGTACTCAATACAAATGAATCCCTGTTCAGCCAGGTGATTTTTGATGAAAATAATTTAAGCAAAATATATCCAACTGCTGTAGCAATACCAAAAGTTCGAGTGAACGGTGAATACGGAATGGGAGATAATTTTGACGCAGCCACCTGGAAACTGCAGGTGGTAAGAAGCGCCGGAGATACCTTACAGATAACATTAGACGAAATAAAATCCCTGCCAAAAACAGCTATTGTTTTTGACTTTAAGTGTATTGAAGGATGGAGTCAGGTAACTCACTGGGCCGGTGTAAAATTTTCTGACTTTGTAACGCATTTCAAATTATCCGAACAGGCTGCATCGCAGTATGCAGGTCTCATTACACCCGATAAAGAATATTATGTGGGTATCGACAGTAAAAGCATGATGCATCCACAAACGATTCTATGCTATGAGATGAATGGAAAACCACTGCCCATGGATCAGGGTTATCCGTTGCGGCTCATCATCCCCGTTAAATACGGCATCAAACACCTTAAACGAATCGGCACCATCAGCTTTAGCAACCAGCGGCCACCCGATTACTGGTTCGAACATGGGTATGATTATTATGCAGGCTTATAAGTATTGGATATAAAGATGGATGCTTTACTTTTACAGTAAAGTATTTTCTCCTATGCCTTCCCCCGGAACACTGTTAATTAATGAGCAAGAAAAATTTGAAGCGCTTTTTCAACATGCTTCCCTGGGAATATTAATTGTAAATAAAGACAGTGAAATTGTGCTGGCCAATAATTTTTTGCTCCATCAATTTGGCTATGATACTGCTGCTGAACTGACGGGTAAAAAAATTGAAGTGCTCATACCTTCCCGTTTTCACCATCATCATGTTGGTTATAGAAACAGCTATACAGCTCATCCCCAAAACCGGCCGATGGGATTGGGGATTGATTTATTTGGGATAAAAAAATCAGGCGCAGAATTTCCGGTGGAAGTAAGCCTCAGTAATTATAAAAGCGGCGACATACAATTTGTAATTGCTTTTGTGAATGATATTTCACGCCGTAAAGAAATTGAAACATCTGTGCTGAGCCAGCAGAAAGAACTGGAAGAGATCAATTTAAAAATTGATAAATTAAATAGTGAACTGGAGCAAAAAGTAGTGCTTCGTACCAGCCAGCTGGAGCAGGCGATGAAACAATTAGAAGAATCAAAAGATGAATTGACACAGGCACTCAGCAAAGAAAAAGAACTGAGTGATTTGAAATCACGTTTTGTATCAATGGCCTCACATGAATTCCGGACACCTTTGAGTACCATACTTTCTTCCGCATCGCTGGTGGCAAAATATATTAAGGAAGAAGAACAGGATAAAAGAGATAAACATATTCACCGTATTAAATCGGCTGTTCATAACCTTACCGACATTCTCAATGAATTTTTATCAATTGGCAAAATTGAAGATGGAAAAATTCTCACTCATTTCAGCCGATTTAATATCAAAGAATTGATAACTGCTGTCTGCGGCGAAATACAGGGCATTGTAAAAAACGGGCAGCAAATTATTTATACCCATGAAGGAGACAATGAAGTGGAACTGGACATTACTTTGATGAGAAATATCCTGATCAATTTGTTGTCAAACGCCATCAAATTTTCTCCTGAAAACAGCAGCATTAATGTGAGCAGTAAAGCTGATGCAACAGAAATTGTATTGAAAGTAAAAGACAGCGGTATTGGTATTTCTGAAGAAGACCAGGAACATTTATTTGAACGTTTTTTTCGTGGAAAAAATGTAGTGAATATACAAGGCACCGGATTGGGCCTGCACATTGTTGGAAAATATGTGGAGCTGATGGATGGCCAGGTTGCATTTGAAAGTGAATTAGAAAAAGGAACCAGTTTTATCATTACTTTTAAAAACAATATTGAATAATTTATTATGAAGCATATTTTATTGATAGAAGACAATGATGAAATAAGGGAGAACACGGCCGAAATACTTGAACTGGCGGGATATAAAGTAAACACTTCAGCAAATGGCAAGCTGGGTGTGGAGCAGGCTTTGGCTGATAAACCAGACCTGATTGTTTGCGATGTGATGATGCCTGTGCTGGATGGTTATGGCGTACTGCACCTGTTGAATAAAAACCCGGAATTGAAAGGCATTCCATTTATTTTTTTAACAGCAAAAGCAGAAAGGGGAGATTTCAGGAAAGGAATGGAAATGGGTGCCGATGATTATGTGACAAAACCTTTTACTGATATTGAACTGCTCACGGCTATTGAAAGCAGGCTTAATAAAGTAGAATTATTGAAAAAGAATTTTGAATCATCAGCGGCAGGAATGCAGCAAATGATTGGTGAATTTAGCGGGAAAAAAGTATTGCAAAATTTAACTGAAGACAGAAATGTAAATCATTATAAAAGAAAACAGGTTATCTATTCTGAAGGCAACCACCCAACCAAGTTGTATTATATTGAAAAAGGGAAAATAAAAACTTTTAAGTCGAATGCAGATGGTAAAGAGTTCACAGTTGGCCTGTATACCGCAGGCGATTTTATTGGTTATGTAGCATTGCTGGAAGGAACAGTGTATAAAGAAACTGCTGAAGCCATTGATGATGCAGAAGTGGGAATGATACCACGGGAAGAATTTGAGGAACTGGTGAACAGCAACAAAGAAATACTCCACAAATTTATCAGGCTGCTGGCAAAAGACGTAACCGAAAAAGAAGAGCAGCTGCTGGGGCTGGCCTACAATTCACTCCGCAAAAGGGTGGCTGATGCTTTGATAACATTGCACAATAAATACAAAGAAGAAAAAGGTGAAAAATTTTCCATCCACATCTCCAGAGAAGACCTTGCCAATATTGCCGGCACCGCCACCGAATCGCTGATAAGGACATTGAGTGATTTTAAAGCAGAAAAAATAATTGAGATACAGGCAGGAAATATTGTGATACTGAATGAAAAAAAATTAGCCGGGATGCTTAATTAAAATTGGTAATTACAATTCAATGGAAAGTTGCCTGTTAAAATCATTTTTCAATTTTGTGTAATCTTTCTCCAGGTACTCTGTTTCATTCCTGAGTTTTTGTTGCTTCTTAATTATTCTTTCCTCCAGCATTGATTTTTTTGAGATAATATCTTTTATTATTTCTTCCTGCTTCTTTGCATCCTGCATTATTTCGTTTATAAATTCATCTTTTAAAATAAATTTATTTTGATACTGCTCTGCCAGGTTCAAAAAGTCTTTATCAGTTTTATGATCCACCGCCATGCTCAGCCTTGTTTTTAAATAGCTGTTCTCCTGCCGGAAAAAATCAAGCAGGCGAAGCCATGCAGTACACTCCTGCAGAAATTGTTCGGCTTTATTTTTTTCATTATCGTAGGTATCATACAGCATAAAAGAATTCTGTCCGTTTATTGTGATTCGGTTATTATTTTTCACCGCAACTCATTATTTTTTGATTCATATCTGCAGCCGGGCTGATGTAGGGTATGCCCAGCCCCATGCCACGAATAATCAACAGGCAGGCCATCAGCAGCATCATGTAAGGATAAGCCGCCCTTATTTTTTGCCGGATGCTGATGCCAATAAAATTTCCCCAAAAAGCAATGCTCCACATCACTGGTAATGTGCCTGCACCAAATGCAGCCATAAATAAAATGCTGCTTTTGATATCACCGGTAGCAGTGGCTGAAGCAATGGCCAGGTACACCAGGCCGCAGGGCAACAGTCCATTTAAAAAACCAATGGCAAATAATGCAGATTGATTTTTTTTAAAGAACAACTGCCCGAAGCTGTGCCGCAATTTTTGAAAAAAATGACTGGCTGTATTTGACTGCTTAAATTTTCCGGGAAATATTTTTGGTATGATCAGCAATATGATAATGGCTGTGCCCAACAGGATAGATAACCATTGCTGAAACCCAAGCAGGGCAATACTTTTACCAAACAGACCAGATACCAGGCCAAATAAAGAATAGGTTACAATGCGGCCGCTGTTGTACAATAAAGCTCCAATAAATTTTGAGTAGATGCTGTCATTGCTTAATGGTAATGCCAAAGCTAACGGGCCACACATACCCACACAGTGAAAGCTGCCGATGATGCCCATGGTAAATGCTGCTATTGCTACCTGTAACATTTTTATCTTTCTTTTTTTCTTTTATGTTTTATAAAAGAATTTTCTTTTCAAAATAGTAAGCCAGTCCTTCCACCTGCCAGCTAACCTGTAATTCATAAGCCCCTTTTTGCATTGCTGATAACGGCATTGAAAAGTTTCCTGTTGCTGTAAAAAAATTCTTCTCCAGGTCTTTGTTTTCATCAGAAGGACAATACAATAACACGAAGCCACTCATTTGTTTTGCTGCAAATTCTTTTGGAAAATGAAATACTATTTGCTGATCAATAATTTCATGCGTTACCGGTGCTGAAAGAGCCTGCGTTCTTTTTACTGCATCAATCCTGTCCTGGTATTTTAATTCTTTGGCATAATAATCTGTAGTTACCAGGTCAACTTTTTGTGTAGATGATTTAAACACCATCAATAAAATGCCCACCACAAAAGCGATGTAAACAAACAGTATTTTGTATCCCCAGTTCATAAAAAAAGTTTTGTTCCCATCCCCTAAAGGGGGTATGGAGTATAAATTATTTAAAGCGTCTTTCAATTTTAATACACTTGTCTTTCTCCCCGCTAGCCAGCGGGGATGGGGGGTTATTCATACACTTCCGGCCCGATGAATTTTGCTTCAATTGTTTTTATCTTTTTCCCATCTTCATACAGCCCGATGGTCACCGTTTTTTTCCAGCTGCTAACATCGCTTCTGTTCATTTTTACAAAAAACTGGAGGGTTGCATAATCTTCTTTTGGCACCAGTAAATTACCGCTGCCTACTGCTGTTATTTCTCCCGGTGTATTTTCGAGCTTTAATGTAAAAGGAATATCCTTGTGTGTTTTGTTTGCAAGTTTTAAATTGTACAGGTTGGCAATGCGGCCATCAGGCAATGTGGAATATGCCATACCGGAAGTACGCATGAGCCTTGCATCCAGGTCTGTTCTGCTTACAATTAAAAAGCTAAGCAGCGTTAACAGCAGCGCCAGCACTACGGTATATGCTTTTATTCGGGAAGTGAATTTTAATTGTACTCCTTTCTTAATACTATTTTCTGAAGCATAGCGGATAAGCCCTTCGGGTTTATGTATGCTGATCATGATGTCGTCGCAGGCATCAATGCAGGCAGTACAGTTTACACATTCCAACTGTGTGCCATTACGAATGTCGATACCGGTAGGGCACACCCTTACACAGGCATGGCAATCTATACAATCCCCCTTGGGTGGAACAATGGCTGCAAATTTTTCCACCAGGTCGTGGCATGCGCCGGTGCCTTTGCAGTCGGTACATTTGCAATCATGCTTTTCTTCTTTATCTTCTTTTAAATATTTGCCTCTTGGTTCGCCACGGTTGTAATCGTATGCCACCAGGATAGAATTTTTATCCAGCAACACACCCTGCAATCTTCCATAAGGGCAAACAACAATACACACCTGCTCCCTAAACCACCAGTACACAAAGAAAAATATGGAAGTAAATACCAGCAGCGATATCAACGTGCCAATATTGGCAGCTGGATTTTTAATGTGGTCAATCAGCTCATCCATGCTGATGAGATAGGCAAGAAAAAAATTAGCAATGATAAACGATATCAGGAAAAACGTAATAAACTTCAGTGTTCTTTTCCTGATCTTTTCACCGTTCCAGGGCATTGCCCTCAGTTGTTTTTGTTTGGCAGCATCACCATCAATCCAGTATTCAATTTTCCTGAAAACCATTTCCATAAAAATGGTTTGTGGACATGCCCAGCCACAGAATATCCTGCCAAATACCACCGTAAATAAAATTACAAATACTACGAAAGTGAGCATGGCAATACCGAAAATAAAAAAGTCCTGCGGCCAGAATATCAATCCAAATATGATGAACTTTCTTTCCAGGATATTGAACATTAGCAACGGCTCTTCATTTACTTTGATGAAAGGAAGGGTAAAGAAAACGGCCAGATAAAAAATGCTGAATCTTGTCCGCAGGTTGTACAGTTTTCCTTTTGGTTTTTTAGGGTTGATAAAATTGCGATTGCCCTCTTTGGTAATAGTTGCCACCGAGTCCCTGTAAGAACCTTTTTTATCTTCCTTTTTTATATCGGTTGCTGTATCCATTTTTATTTTTAAATAAAATTATTTTGTGGTTTTTGTATTGGTTGAATCAATTGGTACTGCTGCCGGCGCTGGTACGGAATCTTTTTTATCTTCAGTATATAAATCTCCCTGTGGCGCTTTGGCAACAGCCGGTTTGGTGCCCCTGAGGGTTTTAATATAACTGGAAATCTGGCTTATTTGCATTGGGGTAAATTGCCTATTCCATGGCTGCATTCCTTTATCAGGATAACCCATTTTAATCGTTTTATAAATATCATTCAATGATCCTTTGTGTAACCAGTAATCGTCCGTTAAATTGGGGCCTACAATTCCGCCACCATCTTTTAAATGACAGGCAACACAGTTAGCTTCAAACAATCCCTGCCCGGCTTTGATGCCATTTGCATTTGCCATCGGTACATTTTTTTCATCCACCTTATCTTTATTATTGGCTTCAAATATTTCTTTCTCCATCCTGGCTTTTTCCATTTCATCTGCATATTCTTCTGTTGGATTTTTTCCAGAACCAAAGGCATGAAAATAACCGATGTAAATAAATGCCACCACAATAGTAAACATGAAACCATACTTCCACCAGGGCGGTAAAGAATTGTCCAGCTCACGGATGCCATCGTAATTATGATCCAGCATAATATCAGCTTCTTTTTCTACCGCAACAGCTTTAGTAAAAAATTTCTTATCCAGCCCAGCCCACCATTTACTCAGTTTAGCTTCTTGTAAAGTACCGGTTGCTTTTTCAGGAAGCAGCTCCTGGTAAATACGTTTGATAGAAAATGCCAGGAAAAAAATTGCAAAAATTTCTACCATAATTACGCCAACAAAAGCATAAAAATTATTGGCGGATAATCCTCCATAGTTTGCAGATGCTTCTGCAGCAGCAGGGGTTACAGTCTGCGAAAAACCTGTTTGCGATAACAATGAAAAAGCAAGCAGCAATGCCATGCTGATTGCTTTGCCGGCAGCTTTATTTTTTTCAATTACCTGCCTGCTGATGGCTATCAAAGCCTGGCCCATGCCCCATATTACAAAAGCAAGCACCACTGCTGTAACCACTAATAAGATGGCCAGTAAATTATTGCTTTCAGTTGCAGCTTTAGCTGAAGCATCTCCTGTATTTTGAGCCATTATGGTGGATGAGATAAGTAAGGATGCTGCAACAGGGATTAATTTTTTCTTTATAAAATGAAGGAAGTGCATAAAAATTATTTATAAGGTTGAGTTAGATAATTCTTCTTTATCAAGTGGTATGTTTGATAATTCTTTGATCCTTTCTTTGCCCATATTTTTTACCACTGCCAGCAGTACTATAAAAAACAGGAAGAAGATGAACAGTGAGATCATAGGATAGACCTGGGCATTATCAATTTTTTCTGCGTACTGTTTTATGAATTTGAACATGGTGATTATTTTTGAGCATTAGCAGATTTAGAAATATCAGTTCCAAGGCGTTGTATGTAGGCAATCAATGCAATCACTTCTTTGTTCGGTGATACACGGATGCTGTCAATTTTAAGATTGATGGAAATACCTTTTGCCTGCATCATTAAATCTTCATTGGCATATTTTTCATAACCTTTTTCATAAGGCACACCCAATGTTCTCATGGCATTTATTTTTGCAGCGGTGTTGCTGGTATCTAAATTTTGCTCCAGCATAAAATTATAAGCAGGCATGATAGATCCTTCACTCATGGAAGATGGTTCTCTGAAATGCCTGAAGTGCCAGGCATCGGATTTTTTGAGGTTGCCGGCTCCTTCTCTTGCCAGGTCTGGCCCGGTACGTTTACTGCCCCATTGAAATGGATGATCATAAACAAACTCACCTGCTTTGGAATATTCGCCATATCGTTCTGTTTCACTTCTAAAAGGGCGTATCATTTGTGAGTGACAGGTGTAGCAGCCTTCTCTTACATAAATATCCCTGCCCTGCAACTCAAGCGGAGTGTAAGGTTTTACACTGCTGATAGTAGGCACGTTTTCTTTAATCAAAAAAGTTGGGATCATTTCTATTGCACCGCCAATCAATATTACCACCAAACTCAGCACCATCAACTGTATTGGTTTTCTTTCAATCCAGCGATGCCAGTGTTCGCCTACATGTTTCACATATTCTTTTTCTAACGGTGCTGCTTCTGCCAGTTCATTGGCTACTAACTTGCCTGCTTTTACTGTTTTATAAATATTGTAAAACATAATCAATACACCCACGAGGTACATAGAGCCACCCAATGACCGCATAGCATAAAATGGTTTCATGTAGGTAACCGTTTCAAGAAATGGGTATTTTAAATTCCCTGCATCGGTAAATTGTTTCCACATCAGGCTTTGCTGCACACCAGCCCAGTACATGGGGATGGCATAAAAAAGTATCCCCAGTGTGCCCAGCCAAAAATGGTTGTTGGCTAATTTTTTTGAATAAAGAGTAGTGTTAAAAATTCTTGGTATCAGCCAATAGAGAATACCGAACGTGAGCATACCGTTCCATCCCAAAGCACCTACATGTACATGCGCTATGATCCAGTCGGTATAATGCGAAATAGCACTCACGCTTTTTAAAGAAAGCATCGGGCCTTCAAAAGTTGCCATGCCATAAGCGGTAACAGCCACCACCATAAATTTTAAAATCACATCATCCCTCACCCTATCCCATGCACCCCGTAAAGTAAGCAGGCCATTGATCATACCACCCCAGCTTGGAAAGATGAGCATGAATGAAAATACTACACCCAATGACTGAGCCCAGTTTGGAAGTGCTGTATATAATAAATGGTGTGGCCCTGCCCAGATGTATAAAAATATCAGTGCCCAAAAGTGGATGATAGAAAGACGGTAAGAATACACCGGCCTGTTAGCAGCCTTCGGCAAAAAATAATACATCATGCCCAGGTAAGGAGTGGTTAAAAAGAAAGCCACTGCATTGTGGCCATACCACCATTGTACCAATGCATCCTGTACACCGGAAAACCAACTGTAACTTTGCAGCCAGCTATAGGGCAGTTCAAAAGATCGTACAATGTGCAATACAGCCACGGTAACAAATGTGGCGATGTAAAACCAAATGGCTACATACAAATGTTTTTCCCTGCGTTTAATGATGGTGCCAAACATGTTCCAGCCAAAAACAACCCAGATAAGGGTTATAGCCACATCTACAGGCCATATCAGTTCTGCATATTCTGCTCCGTTGGTGAGTCCTATTGGCAATGTGATAGCAGCGGATACAATGATGAGCTGCCAGCCCCAAAAATGTATTTTGCTGAGGATATCACTGAACATCCTTGCCTTGCAAAGGCGCTGCAGTGAATAATAAACACCCATAAAAATACCATTACCTACAAAAGCAAAAATGACTGCATTGGTGTGCAGCGGCCTCAGTCTTCCAAAAGAACCGTACTGGGTAATGTTCATCGAAGGAAAGATGAGCTGCAATGAAACCCACAGCCCTGCTAACATTCCCACAGCTCCCCAAATCATGGTGGCATAAGCAAAGTTTCTTACCGTTTTGTTGTCGTAATAGAATTTTTCTACCTGCATGTTGATTTATTTGTTTAAGATTTTTATTTCGGGTGTAATAATGGGTTCCTGCCTTGGTTCATCATCAAAAAGTATTCTTATTGAAGGGGTGTAATCATCATCGTACTGCCCATTTTTTACACTCCACAAAAAAGCGGCGAGAAATGACCCGGCTACTAAAATGCTGACGCCGATTAAAATGAACAATGCCCCCATGGTGATTTTTTATTGAAACAAAAGTATAAGGACTGGTTATTTTATAGGCTGACTGAAGTCAATAGCCGCAATGATATTTATCAGTACCGGGATCAAATATTTCCAACTGATTTTAATCAGCATTGCAGCCAACTGCCATCATTGTAAAGCTGGTGGCTATTTGTATTTTTACAGTAAATTATCAGCCATGAAAAATATTATAGCAGCAGTTGATTTTTCGCCAGTGTCGGTAAATGCAGCCCGATATGCTGTGCAACTGGCAGGTTTTTATAAAGCCAAAGTGTACCTGTATCATGCATACGAATTGCCGGTAACACATATCGAATATGGGTATCCTTTTCTTACTTATGCAGAATTGCAAAATGCTGCGGAGTTTCAAATGCAGGAATTGGTGAAAGATCTTTCCGGCATTGCTCAACCACCTGTATTGATTGATGCAAAAGTGGAGATGGCTAATTTAATGGATGGCTTACATTCACTTTGTGGCGAAGTAAAGGCAGATATGGTGGTGATGGGCATCACCGGTAAAGATGTATTGACAAGATTGTTGGTGGGTAGTAATACCATTCATGCAATTCACCATTTGCATTGCCCTGTGCTGATTGTGCCTGCAGGTTCTGTATTTTCTGGATATCAAAAAATAGGATTTGCTGCTGACTACAAAAATGCGGCTTCACCTGCTGCTATTGATCTTATCAATAGGATTGCCGGCGATTTTAAATCCAGTTTGCAAGTCATAAATATTGACTGGAACAACCGGCATTTTTCTACCGAAGCCAAAGCACACCAGGAGCAGCTGCACCAGCAATTGCATGCAGGAGGTGTAAGTTTTCACAACCTGGAAAATGAACACCTGGCTGCTGCCATTCATGATTTTTTAAAAAATGAAAAAATAGATTTACTGATAGCATTGCCAAAAAAACACAACCTCGTTGAAAGGCTTTTTTCCCGGAGTCATACAGAGGTGCTGCTGTATCATAGTGATATGCCGGTACTGTGTATCCCGGAATAAATTTGTATATTGTAATGAAGTTTCGGCAGTATGAAAATGGAATAATATAGAAGGATGTATTTTTTGAAGTAGCAAATTTTGAATAAAATTAAAACACAAATACGATGAACAAGAATTCAAAAATTGGCTTAGCTTTTTTAACCGGCGCCGCCGCCGGAGCTATTGCAGGTATTTTGCTGGCACCAGATAAAGGCACAGAAACAAGAAAAAAAATTGCTGACAAGGCAAAAGGTCTAAAGGAAACCATGAGGGAAAAAGTGAAGGATGGATTGCAAAAGGCAAATGACCTGAAAGAAAAATTTGTAAAAGAGGCGGAAGAAATACTATCCTGACTTAATAAAAACAGGCCGGCAATGCGAAGGCCAGCCAGGTTATCCAAACTGTTAGTTGTTGCAGCACCTAGCCTGTTATTATTTTATTTTCAATCAGCATAAAATGGAAAAAGAAACTGTTTCTGAAGAATCTCTTTTTGAAAATGTAACCGGGTACATTAATGCCAGGGTGGAACTGATGCGGTTGCAACTGATTGAAAAAGTAGCTGCCATTTTATCCAAAGCACTGGCTCTTATTATTATCATTCCCTTTTTTTTAATAGCTTTTTTATTTTTGAGTATCACCCTGGCACATTACTTTGCAGAACTGTGTGGGCATGAATATACAGGCTACCTTGCCGTTGCCTCCATATACCTGGTTGTTGGTTTTTTGCTGGTTTGGAAAAGAAAGAGCTGGCTGGTAAAACCTTTTCAAAATGGATTGATAAAACAAATTTTCAGCAAACACAAGCATGACTGAGATAAACAATATGACTGAGTTGCAGGCTGCCATCAGGCAGTTGCAGACTGATATGCAGGAAAGAGACTATGCAATAAAACAAAAAATTTGTATAATAGAAGAAAGCCTGCAACCGGCCAATATCCTGGTGGCTGCTTTTAATAAAATAACCGGGTCGGGCCAGTCGCATTTTGAAAAGCGGCAATCATTTTCAGGAAGTATATTAAGGAGAGGGTTTAAATTTTGGCTGTATAAACTGCTGTTGAAAACGGAACAGAAAGTGGAGCAAAATGTTTATGATTCCATTGACAGCGCTTTTGATCATCTGAAAGATTTTATGAAACGGAAATTGTAGCCCTTCATCACTTTGAAGATACTTTCAATCTGCTTCAATTTTTTTATTACTTATATTTATACTGCATTTTTACAGTTAATAATTTCTCCAAAAAAGAATGGCTATTATCAATAAATTTTCAGGGATACTTGTTTTGTTATTGTTGGCAGTTTCCTGCAAAAAAAAACAGGAAAGTATTAAACCGGTCAGCGAAAATATTTCTGAGTCGGTGTATGCTTCCGGTGTTATCAAAAGCAGGAACCAGTACCAGGTTTTTTCTGCAGGCAATGGATTGCTGCAGGAGATTTTTGTTACAGAAGGGGATACTGTTAAAAAAGGTGATCCATTGTTCAGCATAAAAAATGAAGCCTCCATTTTAAATAAAGAAAATGCCCAGCTTGCCAGCAACTATGCCGCTGCTAATACTAACAGTGATAAACTGAATGAGGCAAAAATAAATACAGACCTGGCAAAAGCTAAGCTGGACAATGATTTGCTGCAATTACAACGGCAGCGAAATTTATGGATGCAGGAAATTGGCACCCGTAATGAAGTGGATCAAAGAGAACTGGCTTATAAGAATTCAACAACAAATTATGAAGCCGCCAAGTTGCGGTACAATGATCTGCAGAAGCAATTAAACTTTACTTCACAGCAGGCTAAAAAAAATTTAGCCATCAGCAGCAGTGTGGTAAATGATAATGTTGTTAAAAGCAATACTGATGGAAAGGTATACAGTGTGTTGAAAGAAAAAGGTGAGATGGTAAATACACAAAGCCCGATTGCTATTATTGGCGATGCAGGTAATTTTTTCCTGGAGCTGCAGGTAGATGAATATGATATAGCTAAAATAAAATTGGGGCAAAAAGTACTGCTCAGCCTTGACAGTTACAAAGGCCAGTCATTTGAAGCCAGCATTACCAAAATTGATCCGCTGATGAATGACAGGTCAAGATCATTTACGGTGGAAGCGAATTTTATTTCCAGACCGGAAGTATTGTACCCCAACCTCACAACAGAAGCAAATATTATCGTCCTGGCAAAACAAAATGTTATAACCATTCCACGCAATTATTTGGTGGATGATGGGTATGTGCTGGATGAAAATAATAAAAAAAAAAAAGTGGTTACCGGATTGAAAGACTACCAAAAGGTGGAAATAATAAGTGGTATTACCACCAACACTACCATACTAAAGCCCGGCAAATGAATTTGAAATTAATTTTCAGCATTGCAAAATCTTTGTTGCTGGCACGCTGGAAACAGACGCTGGTGGCGGCTATTGGCGTTACTTTTGGCATTACGATGTTCATTACCCTGTTGAGTTTTATGACCGGGCTCAATGATCTGCTGGATGGACTAATACTGAACCGGACACCTCATGTCCGTATTTTCAATGACATCAAACCAAACAGTAACCAACCAGTAAATACGGATACTAATTTTAAATCTACTTACAACTTTATTCAATCCGTTAAATCAAATAACAGCCGTCAGGAAATTTATAATAGCGGGGCCATCATAGATGCAATAAAAAATGATAACCGGGTCTTGGGCTGTGCACCTAAAATATCTGCCCCCGTTTTTTTTAATGATGGAGCCATTGATATTACCGGCTCCATGAATGGCATTGATGTATTGGCAGAAACCAAATTGTTTTTTTTTAATGATTACATTGTTGCAGGCAATGCTGCTGATTTAAAAAATACAGCCAACAGTGTGGTACTGGGTGTGGGGCTGGCCCAAAAGCTATTGGTAAATGTTGGCGATGTGATACATGTCACCACTTCAAAAGGCCAGCAATTTTCTTTAAAAGTGGTAGGCTTTTTTCAATCCGGCTTGCTGGAATTAGATAAAACCCAGAGCTATACTTCCATTGGTACCGCCCAAAAGATTTTGGGTAAAGCAAATAATTATATCACTGATATACAGGTGAAGCTGAAAGATATTAAGCTGGCCCCTGCAGTGGCAAAGGAATACAGCCAGAACTTTCAGGCAGATGCAGAAGATATTCAAACTGCCAATTCACAATTTGAAACAGGAAGCTCTATACGAAAATTGATTGCGTATGCAGTGGGAATCACTTTATTAATAGTGGCCGGCTTTGGCATTTACAATATTTTAAACATGATGATTTATGAAAAGATGGATACGATTGCAATACTGAAAGCAACCGGTTTTTCAGGAAGTGATGTAAAGCGTATCTTTTTGGTAATCGCTATCAGCATTGGTTTGTTTGGCGGGGCATTGGGTTTGTTGTTTGGGTTTTTACTTTCTTCTGTTACAGACCAGATACCTTTTAATACTGCGGCATTGCCCACTATTACTACTTATCCCATCAATTATAATCCGATGTTTTATTTTATTGGTGTTAGTTTTTCCTTTATCACCACTTACATGGCTGGATTTTTCCCTTCAAGAAAAGCCAGCAAAATTGATCCTGTCATCATCATTAGAGGCAAATAACCATGAGTGAAATTATTTTGGAAGCAAGGTATATCAACAAAAATTTTCACGACCCTGTTACAGTGAAAGTGCTGAGTGATATCAACCTCAGTATCACAAAAGGGGATTTTGTTTCGGTGATAGGGAAATCTGGTTGTGGCAAATCTACACTGTTGTATATCCTCAGTACGATGGATACAGATTATGAAGGAGAACTGTTGATCAGCAATGAACTGGTGACCGGCAAAAAAGAAAAACAACTGGCCCGTATTCGAAATGAAAAGATTGGTTTTGTATTTCAATTCCATTATTTACTGAATGAGTTTTCTGTGTTGAAAAATGTAATGCTGCCTGCATTGAAACTAAATAAGTTTCCGGAAAAAGAAGTGGAACACAAGGCAATGGAGCGGTTAAAAATTTTGGGGATTGAGCAATTGGCAGCAAAAAAAGCCAATCAGTTATCTGGCGGAGAAAAGCAGCGGGTGGCCATTGCAAGGGCACTGGTGAATGACCCTGCCATCATCATGGGAGATGAGCCTACGGGAAACCTGGATAAAAAAAATACAGAGATTGTGTTTGATATTTTTAAGCAGTTGTCGCTGGAGTTTCACCAAACTTTGCTGATTGTGACACACGATCAAAGTTTTGCTGCCAATACCAACCGGATTATTGAAATGGAGGATGGAAAGATCATCAGGCAATAAGCTGATTGTTTCATCAATACAGCGATTGTATCTACAGGCTTTTTTTTCGGGCAATAATATTACTAAGTAAAGTTACCAGCAATACAATACTGATACTGCTTGCAGGCATCAGTATGGCAGCTACCATTGGAGAAAGGTGGGCACTCACTGCAAAGCTTAGCCCAACAAAATTGTACAATATGGAAAGTACAAAGCTGGCAGTCACGATTTTTTTACCTGCCTTGGCAAATTGTAAAAACTGGTCTAATTTATTTACACAGTTCCCATCCAGTATAGCATCGCACGCTGGTGTAAACTGTGCGGTGTTATCGCTTACCGCAATACCAACATTGCTTTGCCTCAATGCTCCTGCATCATTCAATCCATCTCCCAACATTAAAACATTTTTATTCTTTTCCTGCAATGATTGTATGTAGGATAGTTTTTGCTGTGGTGATTGTTGAAAACGTAATACTGTTTCTTTACCAAACAAATGCTGTAAATTATTTTTCTCTGCATCATGGTCACCGGAAAGCAGATACAATTCATAACCTTGTTTTTTTACATTACTCACAGCCTGCTCCAGTCCCTGCCTGTAATGGTTGCTTACGCTAAAGCTGCCCATGTGGGTATCGTTCAGCAGCAGCTGTACATGTGTGCCGGTATCGTAGCTGATAATGTTGGGATTGCTTTCCTCAATAAAAGCAGTTGAGCCCATTTTTACTATTGTATTATTGGCAATTCCTTCAATCCCTTTGCCAGCGTACTCTTTAAACTGATCTGCTTCCGGCAATTGTTCTTTTTCTATAGTGAGGTTATTGGCAATTATTTTGCTGAGCGTATGCGATGACTGAGCTGCAATAATTTTAATGGCTGATTTTTCTTTTTCGGTCAGCGGTGTTCCACTGTATTTTACTTCTGAGGAATGACCTTGTGTGATGGTGCCTGTTTTATCAAATACAATCGTATTTATTTTAGCCAGCGATTCTATTACATTGGCATTCTTTAAATACAATTTATTTTTTCCAAAAATGCGAAGCATATTGCCGTAAGTAAATGTTGCGGATAATAATAAAGAGCAGGGACAAGCCACCAACAATACTGCTGTTAGTGCCGGGAAAATATTGACAGGATTTTTAATCCACCAAAAAATGACTGTGCCTGCAGCTATGGAAAATAATGCCAGTGTAAAATAACGGCTCCATGGATGAATAAAAGATTGCGCCTTATTTTTATGAGCATTGAATACATCATTGTTCCAAAGTTGTGTGATGTAGCTCTGGGAAACATCTTTTACTATTTCCAATTGTATGGCGCTGCCAATTTGTTTGCCACCGGCAAAAATGATGTCGCCCATATTTTTTTCTACCGGCAAATTTTCTCCACTTACAAAACTATAGTCCACATTGGCTTTGCCCTTTATCAATAATGCATCTGCCGGAATCATTTCTTCATGGCGGATAATTACCCGGTTACCTTTTACCAATTGTGTAACTGGGATATTTTTTTCAATTCCATTTTTTAACACCGTTACACCCAAAGGAAAATAAGATTTGTAGTCTCTTTCAAAAGAAAGTGAATCATAAGTTTTGTCCTGGAACCACCGCCCAATAAGCATAAAGAACACGATGCCGGTAGCAGAATCTAAAAAACCAGCACCGGTGCCGCTGATAATTTCATAATAACTTCTGGCAAATGCCACTGTTGTTGCCAATGCAATCGGGGCATCAATATTTAAAAATTTTTGGCGTAAACCTTTCCATGCTGAAATAAAAAATCCATTGGCACTGTATAATAAAACCGGGATAGAAAGAAAAAATATCAGCCAGGTGAAAGTTTGTTTCAAACCAGTCTGCTCAATATTGCCCGAAGAAAAATATTCAGGAAAACTCAGCATCATAATATTGCTGAAACAAAAACCTGCAACACCTATTTTGTAAACCTGTTTTCGGTTAAATATTTTGACCGTTTTTTTGCCGGCATCTTTTAAACTGATATCCGGTTCGTAGCCAATAAATGCCAACAGCTCCACCAGTTTTCTTAAAGAAATTAATTGCGGATTAAAAACAAAGAATACTTCTTTTCGCTGAAAGTTGGTTTGTGATTTTATAATCCCCGGGTCAATGCGGTGAAGGTTTTCCAACAAATAAACGCAGGAAGAACAATGCATCTGTGGCAATTGGAATGTTACATTGGTCTGTATGCCGCTGCTGTACTGGATTATTTTCTGTGTGATCGTTTCATCATCGAGGTATGCAAACCGTTGTGAAATAAATTTACCCTTTGCCCTGATGCCGGGACTTTCATCAAAATCGTAATAACTGCATAAATTATTTTCATTCAGCAGCAGGTACACCTGTCTGCATCCCTGGCAGCAGAATGATTTATCGGCAGACACAATTATATCATCGCAATTTTCTCCGCAATGATAACAGGTTGTTTGTATGCTGGTGGCTGCTGTAGTCAATGATAGAATTAAGTAGTGAATAGCTTACGGACATTTTTAAATAACGCCTGATAAAAATTTCATGAAATTGCATTTCAGTTCAATGTATTTTTTCTCTACATCTTTTATTCTGTCCCTCAAAATATCCTGTGAGCATAGCGCATTGATGTCGTACAATGATTTCTGGGCAGCATCTTTTTCCAGCCGCTGCTGCTGTATGCCTAGTTCAGTATTCAGTTGTTTCATTTGTTCGTGATGAAGTTCCAGTTCTTTACTAAAATGTACTTTTATTCCTATACTTTCATCGTCTGTTATTACCGCTTCGTTGTTTACCAGCATTTTTTCAAATACAGGTATTTCACTTTCCTGAGTAATGATGGTTTTTAACCAATGTTCATTTTCATTGATGTAGAGTACCAGCCTTGATTGATTTGTTTGGAACAGCGTATTCATGGTGAAAAATTTTACAATACAAAAGTGTACTGAAAACCCTTCCTGTAAAATGACAGCCATCAAAAGCAGGTATGACCTTTATCAGTAAATAGAATGGACGTTAGGATATGTTTCGTTCAAACAGCCATCCAAAAGGTTTGTAAGGCTTTTCGGGCCGGAGATTGAATTTTGCAATGGTATTTTGCTGGATATAATTGACCGCTTCATCAACAGAGTTGGTAACTAAATAAAATTTATCATCATCTGCTGAAATCGTTCCTTTGGCTTTCATTAATTCAATATGCTGCACAAGTTCCTGGTGAAATTCTCTGTCAAAAATTACGATGGGAAATTGCTGTATCATTTTTGTTTGTATCAAAGTAAGGGCTTCAAAATATTCATCCAGCGTACCAAAGCCACCGGGCATCACTACAAAGGCGTAAGAATATTTTATCAGTAAAGTTTTACGCACAAAAAAGAATTTGATATTGACCCATTTGTCAAGGTAAGGATTGGGCTTTTGTTCATGCGGCAAAACGATATTGCAGCCTACACTTCGACCACCTACATCTTTAGCACCTTTGTTGGCAGCTTCCATAATTCCGGGGCCGCCGCCGGTCATGATGGTAAAACCCAGTTGGGCAATCCTGCCAGCCAGCTCTTCTGTTTTTTCAAAATATGGATGGCCATCTTTAAAACGGGCAGAACCAAAAATAGTAACACAGGGGCCGGCAAAATGCAAAGCCCTGAAGCCTTTGATAAATTCAAATAGTACTTCCACCGCAAACTTAAATTCCTTCCAGCGGCTTTGGGGCCCTTCTAAAAATTTTATTTCTGATTTTGTCATGGCAGGTAATTGTTGTCAAACGTACTGGTTTTTTGAAACAGTCAATGCTATTTTTATTTTTCCGGTATGTGGAATTTTTGTTTTTTTTATAGACACAAGAACTGGTTGCTTTCTTTCAAACACAGGCCAGCAGACAGTTTCGTATTTGGCATGTTAGTGGAAGAGGGCTGGCAAAATGATTAATATGTCAGCAGGGTTTCCGTTTAAAATTTTTTTAGTGGATGAAGATTTATTTAGTCTTGCCATGTATGAACAGCATTTTCGTAACATGGGCTGCAGTGATGTACACCTGTTCGACAGTATTGCTCCCTGCGTAAACCGTTTTGATGAAAAGCCGCAGGTAATTTTTCTTGATTACAGGCTGCACCCACAACAAGGGCTTAAAATATTAACGGCGATAAGAAAAGTTATCCCGGATGCGTATATCATTTTTGTTACTGGCCCAAGTGGTATTATAGAGTCTTTGTTTTCACTGGGGCTGGGTGCATTTGAGTACATCATAAAAGACGGCAATTATGTGATGCACATACAAAACAGTATGAAAAAAATTAGCCAGATAGAGAAAGTGTTGTATAATAATCCTGCACAGCGAAGAAAATAATTACCTGTAGCTACCAGCTGCCACTGCTGCCACCGCCGCCAAAGCTGCCACCGCCAAAGCCGCCGAAACCACCGCCGCCTGAAGATCCTCCACCGCCACTCCAGCCGCCACCGCCTCCACCACCAGGAAAGAAGATAGGGCCAAAACCACGACGGCTCATAAACGAACCTCCACGTCCGCCACCACCTCCCAATGCAGAAAGGATAACAATTACAATAATGATGAGAAAAAGTATTCTAAAAGGCGAGATACCTTTATTTTTTCTGTAACCTGCCGGTGCTTTGTATTCACCCAGCGTGGCTTTCATAATAGCATCTGTGCCTCTGTCTATGCCCCCATAATAATCGTTGCCTTTAAATTTTGGTACAATTAATTCGTTGATGATATGGTTGGCAGTAATATCTGGCAAAGCACCTTCCACTCCGTACCCTGTAGAAATATTTAGTTTGCGGTCTTCTTTTGAAATAAGCAGCACCACGCCGTTGTTAAATTCTTTTCCGCCCACACCCCAGGCCCTGCCCAGCTGTACGGCATAATCCGCTACATCATATCCATCAAGATTGGGAATGATAATCACGGCAATTTGTGTAGAAGTGCTGTCATCAAACTGCACCAGTTTACTTTCCAGTGCCTGTTGTTGATCGGGGGTCAATACGCCTGCAAAATCGTTAACTAATTTTTGTTTACCGGTACGTGGAGTAAGTAAACCTTTTGCATCAAAAGAAGTTTGGGAAAAAACAACGCTGTTTACCAGCAGTAAAAAAAATATGTTCAGCAGTTTTTTCATTCGTTGTTGCTTCTTTGAATTGGGCTCTATTTTTTATTTACCAAAAACTATATCGTCTGGCAATTCATTCTTGTCGGTGGAAGCTTCGTAAGGAAATTTCTCTTTCAGTGTTTGTCCTATTTGCAATACACATTGCTCAATACCATTGCTGATATTATGGTGTGTAAAATTTGCCAGCATGTTTTTTACTGCATCATTCCAGTAAGCGTTACCGGTTTTTTGATAGATGCCTTCATCAGCAAACAATGCCAGCTCTTTGTGATCCATGGCGATATATAAAAGCACCGCATTGCGGTGCTCTGTATGCTGCATTTTAAGTTGAAAGAAAATTTCCCTGGCCCTGTCAATCGGATCTACAAAAGGGTTTTTACTTTCTACAAATATTCTTATCTCTCCGCTGGTTTCTTTTTCAGCCTGGCGGATAGCATCCACTATCTGGCTGTTGTCTTCAGCAGAAAAAAATTGTCTTTGTTTTTTTTTGAATAAAGGAAATAAACCCACTTTGTATTATTTGTAATTAACCGCCAAAATCTACTTTAGTATCTTTTGCTCCTTCGTCTGCTTTGTAATTAGCTTTTGCTGTGTATCCAAAAAGGCCGGCAATTAAATTAGCAGGAAACTTTACCAATTTGGTATTGTAATCTGTAATGGCCTGGTTCCAATCCCTGATAGCAACGGCCACCCTGTTTTCGGTACCTTCTACCTGTGCCTGAAAATCACGAAAAGCCTGGGTAGTTTGAATGGTAGGATAGGCTTCCACGCTGATATTGATGGCTGACTTCATCTGGTCGAACTGACGGTTGGCCTCCGATAAACTCTGAGGATTGTTAGGGTCAAGTGTGGGTATTTTTGAACGGAGCTGTACAATCTTAATCAGTGTGGTGTCTTCATTTTTTGCCGATCCTTTGATGGTGGCAATTACATTTTCATACAGTTTCATTTTACGTTGAAACTGTGTTTCCACTTCGCCCCATTTACCATTGATTCCTGTTTGAGCAGTGGCTAATCCGTTGCGTACTGAGATAGCCCACAATACCAGTAACCCAACTACTACCAAAATAATGATTCCTGAACGTTTCATAATATTAAAATTTATTTAAGTAGCTAAATTAAATCTTTCTCCGGCAATCCATTATTTATTTTGCCCGAATTATTTCTACCGGGTGCAGGCTGTTTTAAAAGGTAAATTAAGCGCCTGTTATTTAGTACAGAGTTAAAAAAAATCGGTCGAAAATTGAAAAAATTGGATTGGAGAAAGTATAAAGAAAGCTTACTTACTGCAATGCTTTTATCTTCCTGATAACATCAGCAGTAAAAACGGCAGCCCCGTCATGATTCAGGTGCCTGATATCTATAAACAGGTTTTTGTGATTGAGATAGGTAGTATCCTGTACGTAATTCCAAAAGTTAACCTTGCTGCTGTCGGCCATTTTAGCTGCCAGAGCAACAGTTGGATTGTAGTCTTGTGTAAATTTTTTGTATGTTGGAGAAACAACAATTACTAGTTTTACTTTTTTTTCATTGCATACGGTAATAATATTTTTAAGCGCTTTTACTTTATTGCTGTCCAGCTTTTCATTGCGGCTGTCTATGATGCTCATGACTCCATCCCAGCTGCCGTTTAAAGGAATATAGCCCAGCGTTTTTTCTTCTTCCTTCCGGTTATTTAAATCGAGTGCACCGGTAATGGTAGGCACCAGCAGTGAATTGAAAGTGTACATGCCGGAGAGTAATTTGTATTTTTCCAAAGGGCTTTTCAATTCAACAATCTCCCTTATTTCCGGATGTGTTTTATAATAAGGCAGCAGCGATGAAACCCGGTCTTCAATTTTATAAGAACGTTTTTCAAACTCGTCATCCAGTATATCCAGTATAATTACTTTGGGGTGGTATCTTTTTAAAATGCTATTGGTTTCTGCATTGGCGTAAGAGATGAAATTGCCATCCCTGCCTGCATTGTAGCAGGTAGATTTCAGGCTGTCCTGCATTACCGTGGCGATATAATGGTGATTGGCTTTGGAAGATCCAAGTATGATAATATCCGGTGTTGCTTTTTCCAGCACATAAGTAATCCGGTATCCGCCACCATGATTTTGTTTGGAATAAATTTTTCTTATTACAGCGCCTGCCAACAGATCTAATAAAATTAGAAGTACAAAAAATACAGCCAGCTTCAGGATTATTTTTTGTAGCATAGTTGTGTATTAAAATGTATCAAACGCATGTAATGAAAATATAAAATTAGCTGTCATTTTTAAAATTGAAAATAAATAAACTGTCCACCATCAAACACACCAAATAAAAGTATCATTGCTGTAATAAATAAATAAGAAGCATACCGCACTGCAATATTTTTATGACTGAACAAAGCGATATGGGTATGTTTATAATAGTCTGTCAGTTCCACTAACAACAAAATAATAATGCCCAGCACCGGGTAGATGATCATGTAGGGTTCAGGCACAAAAATATCTCCACTGAAATGAGCTATTTTTTTTATGATATAAAATGCATCTCCCGAACTTTTGGCCCTGAAAAATATCCAGGCAAAATCAATGAGCAGGAAGCTGGTTATTACCTGAATGAAATATTTTGCTTTTAAAAATTTAGCCCCTTTTGCGGTATCTAAGTTTGCCCATTTTATTTTTTTGATGAGGATGGCAAACACCAGGTAAAATCCATTGATGCCGCCCCAGATAATAAATGTCCAGTTGGCGCCATGCCATAAACCGCTTATCAGGAAAACAAAAAATAAATTAAAATACCATCTTGGTACCGACACCCTGTTGCCGCCTAACGGTATGTACAGGTAGTCTGTAAACCAGGATGAGAGCGATATGTGCCACCGGCTCCAGAATTCTGAAATACTTTTAGAAAGGTAAGGGCTTCTGAAATTGGTCATTAATTTAAAGCCCATTGTCCGGGCTGCACCAATGGCAATATCTGAGTAGCCGGAAAAATCGCAATAGATCTGGAAAGCAAAAAATATGGTAGCTAACAAAAATGTATTGCCGGTATGTGCCTGCGGATGATCATATACTTTGTCAACATAAATACCGAGTCGGTCGGCTACTACCAGTTTTTTAAAGAAGCCCCACAGCATCAGTTTTAACCCTGCAGCAACATCATCATAATTTAATTTTTTTACTTCATGAAACTGGTGCAGAATATTTTGCGGCCGCTCAATAGGGCCTGCCACCAATTGCGGATAGAACATTACATACAATGCATAAATACCAAAATGCCTTTCTGCTTTTTGATTGCCACGGTACACTTCAATGGTGTAGCTCATAGCCTGGAATGTGTGAAACGACAAACCAATGGGAAGCAGGATTTTAAGAAAGGGCATTGGGTTTTTTACAGATATTGACCCAAGCAGCAAACTTAAATTATCATTTAAAAAATTATAGTATTTAAAAACGGCCAGCACGCCGATATTGGCCACCAGGCTCATTACCAGGTAAAGTTTTCGTTTTTTGCCGTGTACATTTTCTATCAATATGCCGGCGAAATAATCTATTACGATGGTGAACCCAAGAATTAAAATATATACCGGTACAAATGCCATGTAGAAATAGCAGCTTGCGGCCAGCAATAAAAACCACCTGAACTTATGGGGCAGAATGAAATAGGTTAGCGTAACCAGGATATAAAAAAATACAAACTCAATCGAATTAAATATCATACGCTAAAGAGGGAATTTTATTAGTTGACCGGTTGTGTGTTTAGCTTTTGGCTTGCAAGAATTTTTTTGAAATCAAAGATGAAACGTTCCAATCCACACAATAAAAATACTGCCTGATGCCCGGTTCATGCTTCTTTAAAACGGAATTTCCGGGTGATTTATTGTATTCTAAAAACAGCTTTCGGGCTACGAAATTGCATAGTCCGAAAACTGGTTAAAATCTTATTCGTTTATTGCAGCAATACCCGGCAATACTTTTCCTTCAAAATATTCAAGCATGGCACCGCCGCCGGTGCTTACATAACTTACTTTGTCTGCAAGGTTAAATTGATTTACTGCAGCTACACTATCACCGCCTCCAACCAGGCTGAAGGCTCCTTTGGAGGTAGCATCAGCCACCGCCAGCGCAATTGATTTGGTGCCGTTTTGAAATTTCTCCATTTCAAAAACACCCATTGGGCCGTTCCATAAAATGGTTTTTGAATTACCAATTACTTCACTAAAAACGCCGACTGCTTTGGGTCCAATATCCAATCCCATCCAGCCATCAGGAATGGCATCACTCATGGTAATTTGTGTGTTGGCATTGGCATCAAATTTATCTGCACATACAGAGTTTTCCGGTAAGTGTATGCTTACACCTTTTGCTGTTGCTTTTGCTAAAATATCGAGTGCTGTTTGTAAGCTGTCATCTTCACACAATGAATTACCAATCTTACCACCTCTTGCTTTGATAAAAGTATAAGCCATACCGCCGCCGATAAGAATGTCAGTTGCTCTTTCCAGTAAATTTTCAATGATGAGTATTTTGTCTGAAACCTTTGCCCCGCCAATGATAGCACAGAAAGGTTTTTCGCTGTCATGCATTACTTTTTCTGCACTGGCTACTTCGCCTTCCATCAGCAAGCCAAACATTTTTTTATCTGCAGCAAAATATTTTGCAATCACCGCAGTGGAAGCATGAGCCCTGTGTGCTGTGCCAAATGCATCGTTCACATAAATGTCTCCGAGCTTGCTTAATTTTTCTGCAAATGCTTCATCACCTTTTTCTTCTTCTTTATAAAAGCGGAGGTTTTCTAACAGCAGTACTTCGCCGGCCTGCAGCATGTTTGCTGTGATAGCGGCCTGTTCGCCGATGCAATCATTAGCGAAGAAAACTTTAGTGCCCACATCTCCTGAAGGGGTGTCAGTATTTAATAATTCATGTAAATGTTTTACCAAATGCTTTAAGGAATATTTATCCGTAGGGCCATCTTTGGGGCGGCCGAGATGGCTCATTAAAATTGCACTGCCACCATCTGCTAATATTTTTTTAATGGTGGGGATGGTAGCCGCCATTCTGGTATCGTCAGTGATATTAAAGTCAGTATCTAGCGGTACATTGAAGTCCACCCTTACCAAAACTTTTTGGCCTTCGAAATTGGTTGAATTGAATTTACTCATGGTTAATTTGTTATTTCGATAAGTTGTTGATTGGTTTTAGAAAGTAATTTAATTGCTTCAGGAAAATGATTGTCGAAAATTTCTTTTAGTTGTTTATTGGTAACATTTCCAATGTTCATAAATAAGACTTTGAGCAGCCTGTTTAAAAACTTCGTAATCTTTTGTGTTTTCAAAATCTAATTCTCTAAAAGTTTTTGCTTTGAGTTTATATTCATCCCTTATCCATTCTGCAATTACCGAAGGAAGGTTCATGTCAATCCAAAATTCCAATGAATCAGGCTGCATTACTGTTTATTCTGATGACAGGGTGATTAATTTTTTTTGCTGCATACAGTAAGGCAGCTTTAATATCATTTTCTTTAAGGTATGGAAAAGCTTGCAGCAATTCTTTTTCTGTCATACCTGCTGCAAGATACCCAAGTACATCTGCCACCGGGAAACGCATTCGCCTGATGGTGGGCCTGCCACCCATCAAACCCGGGATAATTGTTATCCGCTTTAATAATTCTGTATCCATACCAAATTATTTTCTGTATAAAGGTAATCAATGCCTGCAAAAAAAGCCCCCTAAAATATTTATAGGGGGCTTGAATTTTATTGTTCAAAAAAGGTATGTGGTACAAGTGAGTGACACAACGATGATGCCATGAAACTCAACTGCCTGTTACAAAAAATTAATTGCTGATTAAGCCTGCAAAATGATGCACTGTACGTACCAATTGAGATACATAACTCATTTCATTATCGTACCAGCTTACTGCTTTTATCAATTGTTTGTCGCCTACTGTCAGCACTTTTGTTTGTGTGGCATCAAACAAAGAACCGAATGTGGTGCCGATGATGTCGCTGCTTACAATTTCATCTTCGGTGTAGCCAAAACTCTCGTTGCTGGCGGCTTTCATTGCTGCGTTGATTCCTTCTACTGTTACTGCCTTATTTAAAACCACCGTAAGCTCTGTTAAAGAACCTGTGATGGTTGGTACCCTTTGAGCGCTGCCATCTAATTTACCTTTCAGTTCTGGCAATACCAGGCCGATTGCTTTTGCAGCACCGGTGCTGTTAGGAACGATGTTGGCTGCTGCTGCCCTTGCCCTGCGAAGATCACCTTTTGGATGTGGTGCATCCAAAGTATTTTGATCGTTGGT